>NZ_JBKHHI010000253.1:0-9567 GCF_046539235.1 Coleofasciculus sp. | reverse complement strand
ATGACCAAAGCCATGGTTGGTGATCGCGATGTATACAGTAGGTCGAGACATGCTTGGGTGTTCAAAATAGGGAACAGGGAACAGGGAATAGGGAATAGGGAATAGGAAATATATAATTTAGAATTGTCTTCGCTTAATCCATTCCGTTATTTATTTTATCGGCGTTTTTTATTAATTTTTTTCCTTGTTCAAGATAATTTATAAACTTTTTAAAATCCTCATAATTCTGTATAATTCTGTATAATTACTCTCAGGAATCAGATTCAAGTCATAAGCATCTGATTCAATTGCCATAATTCATAAGAAGGCAGGGTAATCTCTGGCGACAATAAAATAACCAAGTTTACGCGACCTTTCCGGGGTGGCTAGTTTTGTCCTGATCCAGAAGGTAATTTCTGTAAAACAAGACAACACCCTTGGAAGGATTTAAGACTGTGACAGCCAAACTGAATGCGAATGGTCGTTATCAAAATTTACATCCTGCTAATAAATGTTACACAAGGGAACATCAACCTGTTCCGCAAAGGTTAGCTAAAAAAGGCGATAGCCGCCTAAACACATCGCTACAGAATATTTCTAGCTTTGCCCTCTATAGCGTAGCGGCAATTGCTGTCCCAGGTTTTTCCCATCCCGCTTGGGCAAAATCTTCAGTGAAGACGACCTATCAGCCTGATATTATTATCCCCACCCCAATTGAACCCAGTGAAATCCAAGCAGGATCATCAGTAACATCAACAACTAGCGCTCAAGCTGTTGCCTCACCAGAATCTATTATTGTCCAGGAATTTACGCAAGAATCGAAGGCAGAGGGCAGAAATGGGGAAATGGGAAGACGGGAAGAGTTTCCTACTCACCAGTTACCGATCGCTCATCACCAATCTCCCATTGAGGAAAATCGAGTCAGGCTGGAGTTTTCCGGGGAATCTGAATTAACCTTGCCCACTCTAGACACATCTGAGTGGGAGATGGCATCGCCAGAATTAGAACGTCCCAACCAAGTTGTGCCAATCGTAGTGAGTGCTAGACAGACAGGGAAAAATCGCCAACCTAGAGTGGAAAAATATACACGAGATGATCCTGATGTCAAGACCTTTGCCATAGACAGGGAAAATCACGCCGACAAGGAGGATAAGGAAAACAGACAACCTGTTGCCCTTAATCCGAAAAAGTCCTGTAGTGCGACTCAACAAACGATGTTGGCACAAGCACCCAATCAACGGACACAATCGGCACTCTGTCGGGAGGTTAACCGCTTACAAGAGGAGTTGCGATCGCTAGAAGATATAGACATTCAAGAACCCTTACGTGCCTCCCCAGCTTTGAGTATTGTTATTCCTACAGCTTATGGCGCTCATCGCAATACAGGGTTTGTTAGCGCTACCTATCAGGAACGCACCCGCTATAGTGATGTTGATGATGGGGCGTTAGGCATTGGGATTGGGTTGGGTGATGCTCAGAAGTCTGTGGGGGTAGAACTTTCATACGCACTTGCTAGTTTCGGGTCTAATCGGGATTTTGGCAGTGGTGGTTTTAACGCTAAAGTGCATCGTCGCTTACCTCAAGGTTGGGCAGTTGCAGCGGGTTGGAATGGCTTGATTAACCTGGGTGATGATAATGACTTTGAGAATTCTGTTTATGGCGTGGTGAGTAAGATTATTCGGACGCGAGAGGATATTAATCAACCCTTTAGTCGGGTGGCGATAACGGCTGGAATCGGTAATGGACAGTTTCGCACGGAGGAGGCGGTAGAGGATGATAATGGCACGATTAATGTATTTGGTAACGTTGCGGTGCGGGTGGCTGAACCTGTGAGTTTAATTGCTGAATGGACGGGACAAGACTTGGGTGTGGGTGTGTCTATTGCTCCCTTTAAAAATATCCCATTGGTGATTACCCCAGCATTGCGAGATATTGCGGGGGCTGGAGATGGGGCGCGATTTGTTTTGGGTGCAGGGTTCGCGTTTAAGTTTTGAGTATGTAGGGGCGGGTTTTACTATTATCGTTTGTTGTTACCCTAATGTTACTAAACCCGCCCTGACTGACTTTTGTATAAATTGGAATATGGAGTGAGTGTGATGAAAGTAAAGCAACGGATAGTTTGGACAATAACAACGTTAGTCATGGGTACTGGGTTAATCGCAACATCTACCAATGCTCAACCCCCCAACCAATCAGATATTACCGGAACAAATATCTGGAATAATACTGCACCTATTTTTGATCAAGATGGCAAATTAGATCCAGCCATATTAGAGAATGCTCGTCGTCTGGATCAAGCCTTAGAAGAAGCGGCTGAGGGTTGCTGTAATGCAGTTCAGCCAGAGGCTCCGCGTCGATTTGCTAGAGAACCGGGAACTCCGAATCCGGCTTGTGCAGATTGTCTAGAATTGAATCGTTTAGTTGAGGAAACCGAGATATTTTTGGATGAAGTCAATCGCACTCAGGGAGCGCGAGTTAACGCCAGTCGTAATCGTCTTTGGTAGAGATTTACCTCCCCTGCTTCCAGACGTAGCATGCTACGTCTGGAACATGGCTCCCCCAGCTTCCCCGCTCAAACCTGAAAATCCGGGTCAGAGTTAGCGGAGAAAATGCGATCGCGTCCTAAGGCTTTGGCTTTGTAGAGAGCGCGATCGGCAAGTTGGACTAATTCACTGGACGAAAGTTGATGGGATGGAGTCGTTGTAGCGATTCCTAAACTGAGCGTTACCCAAGGATGAATCGGAGATTTGGCATGGGGGCGCTTGAGTTTATCCATTTGATAGCGGATTTTTTGGGCAACGATAAAAGCGCCTGGATTATCTGTATGGGAAAGAATCACGACAAATTCTTCACCGCCATAGCGAGCGACTAAATCACTCGGTCGTTGAGCCGCTTGGCAGATGGCTTCAGCAACTTCTTTTAAACAATTATCTCCAACCCAATGACCGTAGGTATCGTTGTAGGCTTTAAAAAAGTCAATATCACACAAGATTAAGGATAGAGGAGTTAAGTTACGTCGAGAACAGATTAATTCCTCGGCTAAAGCTTGATCGAAACGGCGGCGATTGGCAATTCCGGTTAAACTGTCTATTTTGACCAGTTTCTGTAGGTGTTGGTTATCTGTCTTTACCTTTTGATAAAGTTCTGATTGTTGAATCGCAATAGCCACCTGTTTGACTAACTGGCTTAAACAATCAATTTCCCAAATTTTCCATTGACGATTAGGAGTACAATGATGAGCGATAATTATCCCCCATAATCGATGGTAAACAGGAGACTGAGGTTTTTTTAGATCGGACTCACTATTACAGATGGGTATCGCTAAAACAGATTGCTTGTGCAAATTGAACAATTTTGGTTTTAGGTTAGATGTTTTTTGATTGTTAATGACTTGAATGAACTGTTGATTGTAGGACAATATCTGAGGCAAATTTAAAAGTTCATGAATTGCCGGAATCTCCGGATAACTATTGCTATAGTCAGCCGCTGCTAAAAGCATAGTAGGAGATTTATCTGCCTGATAGCGATAGATGAGAACCCGATCGGTTTTCAGGAATTGACGGACTTGGGTGACAGTGGTGTGTAAAATTTCTTCGAGATCCAATGAGCGTCGGATCTGCTCAACCATACGCTCTAAAATCCGCTCCCGTTTAGCCTGCTGTCGAATTGACTCGCGATCGCGTTCCCGTTCAATGGCATAGCGTATAGCCCGTATCAAGTTTTCTCCAGCAAATTGCCCCTTTATTAAATAATCTTGAGCGCCTTCACGAACCACTTGAATTGCCAACTTTTGATCGTTAAGAGAGGTTAAAACAACAATTGGAGTTGTGGGCGCTTTTGCTTTGACTTGAATTACAGTATTTAATCCTTGACTATCGGGAAGAGATAGATCCAGTAAAATAATGTCGAAGGTAAACTCTATCAATTTTTTTATGCCCTGACTCAATCGTTGAGCATGGGTTATGGCGAATTGATTAGGGTTTAATTCTGAAAATAATTCTTGGATTAATTCAGCTTCTACACGATTATCTTCAATTAAGAGAACTTTGAGGATTTTACTATCCAACAAAACAGATTGATTGCATTTTAGTCCATTCATGGTTATAATCCTATGAATTATTAACTAGATCTAAAGTTTAGCTTAAATTATAAATATATTAAGGACTTGGACAAGAATAAAGTTGAGGATTTGGATGATAAACTTAATCGTTTTAGGCGATTCCTAATTTTCAAGTTTCAGATTAACATCCGACTCCTGTAGATTATTACTAACTTAAGATAGAAATTCGGTATAAGCGAAGACGTATTTTAGTAATATAGTGCCAGATCATATACAATTTACCTGACCTAAATCATTATCGGCAGTCTGAATGCCAATTCGCTGAGTCAACGACTCATATATAAGGATTTTTCTCCTATCTTTGGGTTGAATTGATTACGCTAATTTCTATCTCTTTAGGTAGATGCTCACCTAATCAGATCAGTTCAGTAATCGAAGTATCGAACTTATTGCAAAAGGCAGAAGGTTATTACACTCGTCAGACAACCTGGTAGAGACATAGCCTATACATCCCTACACGATTGCCTTTCCGCTTAAGTTAATACCAATGCACCCCAATCGACCCCTATAGCGTTTGGCATTTGACTTTTGACGTTATGGAAAGCTATATTAGCCTTTTTATTTCGCCTGTAGTCTTTGCCAAAGGGTAAAACTTAGAAGAATAATTATAGTACCACTTGTAACAATAATCACCATTGAGGTCATCCCTTGCAGTTTCATCGCCAGTCCATTACATACCAACGTCACCCCCCAAAGGGTAAAAGCCGCATGACGTTGGGACAAACCCCAAGCTAGTAAGCGGTGATGTAAGTGATCTTTACCCGGAGTTTTCAGCGGGTTTTTTCCCGCCATGAGTCGCCGAACAAATACCTGAGTTGTATCCAGCACAGGCAATAATAAAAAGAACACTGGCGGCACCAGAGCAAATACCGTCGTCACTTTTAGGTTACCTAAAATACTGGTTGCGGCTAGCACATAGCCAAAAAAGTAAGCCCCCGCATCTCCCATAATGATTCGGGAGGGATAGAAGTTGTGTCGCAAAAATCCCAATGCAGCACCTCCTAAGGCTGCCAAAAGTAAGGTAGCTGCTGCTCTAGTTTCAAACTGCGCCGAAACTGCCAACAAACTCATGGCGGTAATGAAGCTGATCCCACCCGCCAAACCATCCATTCCATCCATTAAATTAATCGCATTGGTAATTCCCACAACCCACAACCAGGTCAACACAATGGAGAATATCGGGTCAATGGGAGTGCCAAAAGGCGTTTCGATGCGGATATCGCTGGCAATCAGCAAGAGGGCGGTCAGGGTTTGACTAAACAGGCGTACATACGCAGGTAGACCAAATTGGTCATCGATAAAGCCCACGAGGACGAGGATTGAAGCACCGAGCAAAATCGTCAGCACTTGGGCTAAGACACCTTCGATGACAATGGGTCTTAATAGAGTCGCTAAGACTAGCGCCGCTATGACACCCGCATAAATTGCCAATCCACCCGCGTTGGGTAGGGGTTCTTGATTGAGTCGTCGGGCATTCGGTTGATCCGCCCAACCCACTTGCAGGGCAAATGAGCGTACTGCTGGAATCAAACACCACGTTACCCCCCAGGCTAACCCGAAGGTGAATATTACTGCTAGCCAGCCACTGCCACTAGGGTTGGCAATGCCGAGAGACTCTAGGAAGCTGTACAAATCTATCTCCCACTTCACGCTCAGACTGCCAATTATTATTATTCTCAACTGTACAGGAATCAATTCGGTAAAGTGCTACTGCCATTTTGGACATTGATTCGGTGTAGTAGTACTTACCGGACACCATTGTATCGATCCGGGTTTTTGTGGTTCATCTCTCTTCCCCCTTGGAGACCCCCACCATAGCTGTACTCAGCTTGGTGGTGGGAGGAAAAGGGGGGTAGCACTTATGCTGCATAGGAATAACCGTCTTTTTTGTGAATATGTGTGCAGTATTTGTGACTAATTCCTTGAACTAGCCCATCGGGTGTTGAGATATTGAAACTGCCTGTAGCACGAGTAGCTACTCGACCAACATACGTTCCAATCTTCTTTCCAGAAGTGACTACAGCTTTAACGATGTCACCCGTCTGAAAACCTTTGTGAAATTTTGTTCTCTTGCAATAACGAATCGGGAATCCAAATTTGTTAGTGCGGCATTGCTGGCGGGTTCCGTGACCCTTGGCTGCAATCAACAAAGGTTTAGTTCCTGATGTGACTAACTGCTCTGGGGTTGATGCCCCTACACAAGCAGCATCCCAATAATGGGTTTTGTCCAAACCTCGGATGGTGCGGTTGTATTTGGTGCGACCACCCGTGCCAACTTCTACAGGTAAGCCTGTTTTTTTGAGATTTTCGTACAGGTTCCAGCGAGTTGCGTTGACTGCTGCTGTGTCAGCTAAAGGTCTTTTGGCTTGTGCCAGAATTCGTTTAAGCAAGTCGGGTTTACCCTTGAGAAAATCTTTGATATCCTGATTCCCTTTTTTTTGATTGCAGGGAGTACAGGCTAAACACAGATTGCTGAGTCGGTTTGAACCTCCCTTTGAGCGAGGATTTATATGCTCAATTTCAAGATTGGTGTCTTTTGCGCCACAGTAAGCACAGGTTCTCTTCCACTTTTCGAGAAAAAACTCACGGATTTCGTAACCCGCCAAAGTTCCCTGCTGATAGCCGACTCCGCTAATTTCCGAATCTTCCATCTGCTGAGTATCAAATTTAACCAACTCTTGAGAGATAGCAGTAATTCGACACAGCGCCGACAACCGCTTAACCCAAGTCAGAATGTTGGCAACCCTACTATTTAGAGATGGTGGTAGCCATCCTTTGGGGCGAGTCCGATTCAAGAACCTCGGTTTGCGGTAACGAGTTTTACGGTTACGGCGTGAGCGTCTTAACTGTCGGCGTGAAGTTAGAGCATCCCGAATTTGGAATCCACGATGCTGCAACTCGGCTACCCAGACGACTTCGCCTGTAGCGTCGTTGACCACAGCCAGTCCTGTAGTTTTAGCTCCAGGGTCGATTTTGATTCGGAGTAGAGACCGTCCATGTTTAGTCTCTACAACGGCTGGTCTGGATACCTCCTGTTTAAGTATCAAGGTAAAGGGATACTGACGGAAAACCGCAGCTTTCCCTTGAGATAACAGCATCCTTGCCCTCCCTGGATGGATAGGATTAAGAGGCTGTTTGTTTGTATCTAGAACGAAAACTTTGGACATTTGTGTCCCTCCTTGCGGGTAATGTTAGCCTGGACAATGTTTTGGAAGTTTTTTGCGTCAACGACACTGGCTTCGACCCGATACGCCTGTTTAATCGTTGACCACAGAGCTACAGACTGGCTTCGTATCCGTAGGTGTGATGGCTCCCAAAACGTAGTACTTTTTCGGTACTTAGTCGGGTAAACTCTGGGCTTCTCTTAAAAGCCCCCGCTAGATTCGGTACTCCGAATTAGCGGCGGGTAGTTTACACTGAATCCAGGTAAATGTCTGCCGTTTGGGTAAAGACAAGGCTCCAAGCCAGAAGGTAGAAGGCTCGGAGCCGATTATTCGGGAGAGGATGAGGGCGGATTGGGATCAGAATGCTGATTGCTCTCTACTGTCTCAAGGTATTGACTATCCAGTAAAAAAGCGCCCTTAGAAAAGCGAACTCCCCAAAATCCTCCGGGACGTCGATCAAGGATCACCCCTTCTTCACCAAGGCTAATCACATCCGGGGGTCGCAGCATGGGCATAGGTTCGGCTGTTTTAACATAGCGGGGTAGGGCAATTAGGCGAACGCGATCGCCAACTTTAAATTCTTCAGACATATTACTCGGTATGGGTCAGTGCTGATCAGTTCCTAGCTTATGACGAGATCTTGCCACACGGGTAATAAATCTTAAGATACCTTCTGGCGATCGCGCTCCTGATCAATTAAACCTCCGTCATTCTTATGTAGGGGCGACCCGCCTCCACAAATCGACAACTGTATCTACTCAATTGGCTCGGGTCGCCCTTTCCTCAACCGTTGGTGTCAGAACATGACCGATCATGAATCATTAGCAATAACCAATGACATAAGCCATAAGACATAAGACAAACTAAGGAACTTGCCAAATGCGCTGATGGTAAGCTTCGGGTTCAGCGTAAGGGTCAGGAGGAGACTCCGAGTGATTGTGGCTGTGGTGATGATGATCATGGTGATGACCGTGATCATGATCATGAGTGTGACCCGTATTATCCCCCACTGCCGCTAACCGGAACTTACACAACTCACAATTCATCTGTACCTGTCCCAGTTGCGTCTCGATTTCTCGTTCCCGCAATACCGAAAGTAATTCCGGTTGAATACCCATTTCCGGTAAACAGGTCATAGAAATGTCCGGATATTGCTCCTGCTGCTGCGCGGTGATATCAAATATCTTTTTCACCAGCACCCCGGTAAACAGGAAATAAGGCAGAACGATAATCCGCTTAGGCTGGAAAAGCCGAGCGCGATTGAATCCTTCCTCTAAACGGGGATGAGTAATCCCAATAAAGCAGATTTCCACCGTTTTATAGCCACTGCCTTCCCAGAGCAGACGCGCTAATTTGTAAACATCACCATTAGCATCGGGATCACTAGAACCGCGACCAACAACCAGCAGCACCGTTTCACTTCTGGGAATTGAGGACATTGAACTGTTCTGGGAAGGTTGATCCAGTTGAGCCAGTCGTCGGTGCCATAACTCCAGAATTGCCGGAGTAATGCCAAAATGACGCCCATAATGGAATTGGATGTGCGGATGTCTGGCTTTAGCGCGGTCTAACTCGTTAGTGACATCAAATTTATTATGTCGTGCCGCAAACAGCAAAATCGGCAGCACAGAGAATTCCGTATACCCTTGTGCCACACATTGGTCTACGCCCTCCTGAATACTGGGAGTGGTTAATTCCAGAAAACAAGGAACAACTGGGCGAGACGAGTCTAACCCTCGATAGGCGTGGGCAAAATCCAAAAACCCCTGACGCCCCTGCATATCCCGGCTACCGTGACCAACCATTAATAGGGGGCGGTTAAGGGGGAGTGGTGGCAAAGATAGTGAATCTGGGGTGGAATGAGTCGTGTCTACAGTCGGCATTAAAATTAAGCTCCCTTCCCGTGCGAGGCGGGAATATAGAGTGGATAAGCAACAGCTAGGTATTCTGGCTTAGGTGGAACGTCACCTGGGTTGGTAGTTGCGATGCGAGCGCCATAAACACTCAAGCACCGACGACAAACCCTGAAAGATTGTGTCATTTCAACCTTGACAGTTGCCGCACAGCCCCGGACTTACACCGGAGTTTCCCTAAACTGTTGTTATTTATTTGTGCCTTGATATCTTATCCGATCCGATGACGAGTCAAAATCCAGGGTAGGGGGGTTTTGGGGTTAACCTGAACTGAGATCTGCTATCTCCTCTCTAATCGATTTGCAGTAGCAGAATTTGAGACAGTATCCCAGGGTTCTAGGCTAACCTAACACTATTACAGCCAGCTCAAGGAAATTCCCATGTCAACCTC
>NZ_JBKHHI010000252.1:0-9642 GCF_046539235.1 Coleofasciculus sp. | reverse complement strand
TGATAAACGTCAAAATATGGCTCCATGATAAACGTCAAAATATGGCTCCATGATAAATGTCAAAATATGGCTCCATGATAAATGTCAAAATATGGCTCCAGTCAAAATATGGCTCCATGATAAACATCAAAATATGGCTTCCTCTACAAGTAGCGAGCAAGATGCTCGCACTACAAGAATTTCGACATGATTGACAATAACGTTTACATGACAAAGAGCTTATTACGCGATCGCGCTTGGCGAATCAGCTACTCTAGTAACGAAAATAACCCCATTGCTGACTTCTACATCCCAGCCTTAGAATGCGCCGTTCAATATGACCGCAAATCCGGCTTCTTCAATAGCGCCATCTTAAGCCAAGTCGCCCGTGGTTTAGGTGCAATGCTGCATAATCAAGGAAAAGTGCGGCTAATCATGGGCTGTCAGTTTTCTCCCCAAGACTTGCAAGCCATCCAACAGGGTTATGAACTCCGAGACGCATTACTCACTCGCCTTGATACCGAACTCAACCCGCCAGAGAACTTCGTTCAACTCAAACATTTCGAGATTCTCAGTTGGCTAGTCGCCAACGGCTACCTAGATATTAAAATAGCCATACCCCTAAAAACCAATGGCATCCCAGAAGCCAGCCAAACCCAACTTGATCCTGACCACATCTTCCACGAAAAAGTAGGCATTTTCACCGATTCTCAAGGGGATCAACTCGCTTTCAGTGGTTCCAACAACGAATCCCTCAGCGGTTGGCAAAGCAACATCGAATCATTTCATGTGTATTGTAGCTGGGAAGGCGATCGCGATTTAGAGCGAGTGAGTGAAGAACTCTTCCGCTTTGAACAACTCTGGAACGATTTAGCCCCCAACGTCCGAGTCTTTGAAGTCCCAGACGCCGTTCGACAAAAGCTGCTACGCTACACACCAGCTACCAAACCGACGTGGAATAAACAAACCGAATTCGATAGCAGGGTTTTACCTCAACAAAAAGGTAAAGAGGCTTTTGATAGTGTAACTGAAAGCAACAAAAAATCCGCAGCCATCGCAGTGCGAGCGTCTCGCTCGCTATATCCTGAAAGCAACAAAAAATCCGCAGCCATCGCAGTGCGAGCGTCTCGCTCGCTATATCCTGAAAGCAACGAAAAATCCGCTCAAAGCAACGAAAAATCCGCTCAAAGCAACAAAAAATCCGCAGCCACCGCAGTGCAAGCGTCTCGCTCGCTATATCCTGAAAGCAACGAAAAATCCGCAGCCACCGCAGTGCGAGCGTCTCGCTCGCTATATCCTAATCATGATGATGGCTCGCTAAACTTTAACCCTAACAGGCAAGATGCTACCCCTCGCGGGCAAGATGCCCGCACTACCACAACTCGCGGGCAAGATGCTACCCCTCGCGGGCAAGATGCTACCCCTCGCGGGCAAGATGCCCGCACTACTACGGAATGGGAACAAGAACGCCAAGCCTTTGCCCAACTCGCCAACCTGCACCAACATCCCGGCTGTTTAGACTTCTGTCTCAAATCGATCCCGATAACCCCTTGGTCACATCAAATCAAAATACTCCGTCAAGTCGCCCAGCAGTTCCCCCGTAGTTTCCTGATAGCGGACGAAGTTGGACTGGGGAAAACAATTGAAACTGGCTTAATCCTGCGCTATCTACTCGTCAGCCAAAAAGTCAAGCGCGTTTTAATCCTCGCCCCCGCTAGCGTTCAACCCCAATGGCAAGAAGAACTACGAGAAAAGTTTAACCTTCACTTTTGGAGTTATGGACAAGGGGGATTAACTGACCCTTACAGTCATACCATTTCCACCGCCACTAACCCCTGGAACGCCAAAGACTTAATCCTCGCCTCCAGTCACCTCGTCCGCCGTACTGAAAGAATGCAGGAACTCCTAGAGGCAGAATCTTGGGATTTAGTCGTACTAGATGAAGCCCATCATGCACGGCGCAAAAGCCCCCAAGCACGGAAAGATACTCCTAATCGGCTGCTGGAGTTAATGGGAAAACTTAAAGAAAAGACACGCGCTCTGGTGCTACTGTCTGCTACCCCAATGCAGATTGACCCGATAGAAATCTTTGACCTTCTCTCTCTGCTAGGACTTCAGGGACATTGGGCTTATGCTGATAACTTTTGCGATTATTTCACCACCTTACCCGAACCGCCCAATCGTCTTACCCTAGAATTCTGGCAGCAGATGTCCGTCGATTACTTCAAACACGGCGGTCAATCCTGTCCTCGTTTACAGCAGTATTTACAACAACAGAATCGCTTTATTACCTACAGACTGCAAAACGTTTGGCAAGACGGGAAAAAAATCGTCAACTCCAAACAGTATCTCGCCGACGAACCCTTCATCGCCACCTCACGCCAATACCTCACCGTCAATACTCCCCTCAAAGACCTCATGTTCCGCCACACCCGTGATACACTGCGGCACTATTATCGTTTGGGTTTACTCGACCGAGACATTCCCCAGCGGGATGTGCGAGACAACGCCATTACCCTAGAACCGAACCGGGAAGTTCCCCTCTATCGCGCCGTCAGCGAATACGTGCGTTCCTTCTATCGCCTCGCCCAAAAGCAGGAACGGAAAGCGTTAGGCTTCTTAATGACTCTGTACCGCAAACGCTTAACCAGTTCATTTTATGCCATCCGCGAATCCCTACAACGGCGTTTAGATTCCCTACTCCAAGGAAGCGGTAGCAGTATCACCAGCGATGACTTGAGTGATATTGACGAAGCCGATGATGCCGTAATTACTGGATTAGAATCCTTTTTAGAACCCGTAGACCCCAGAGAGATTGAATATCTCGAAGACTTACTGCGTCAGTTTGAGAACACCGGGGAAGATAGTAAACTTTCTCACCTGATTGATACCCTACGCCGGGAACTGATTGAGCGGGAAAGTGTGATTATTTTCACTCAGTATACCGACACGATGGACTATTTACGGGAGTCATTGCGATCGCTGTATGGCACTCAAATCGCCTGTTACTCTGGACGCGGTGGCGAGTTCTACCAGGGAAGCGACTGGTGCAGTCTACCCAAAGAGGTGATTAAGCGTCAGTTTCGAGAAGGACAGATTAAAATTCTGTTATGCACCGAATCAGCATCTGAAGGATTAAACCTGCAAACCTGTGGCGTATTAATCAACTATGATTTACCCTGGAATCCGATGCGAGTTGAGCAGCGGATTGGACGGTTAGACCGAATTGGGCAGATTTATCCCACTGTTAAGATTCACAACTTCTATTATGACGGTACCGTAGAAGCAAAAGTCTATCGCAAATTGCGCGATCGCATCAATGCCTTTGCCACAGTCGTTGGCAACTTACAACCGATTCTAGCTCAAGTTCCTACATTTATCGAGCAAGCGGCAATCAGTGCAGATCCCGAAGAAGAGGATGTGTTAATGTCAGAGTTTGAGCAGGTACTCAACACCCCACCCCTGCGTCCGGCTTTAGAAGAGATGATCGCCATGGATGTAGAAGCTGACTTACAAGACATCCGCCAACCCATACCCCCAACACCGATTACACCAGAAACCATTGAACAGTTATTCACCACTTCAGCCAGCCTCAAATCTGAGGGTGTCGAGTTTGAATCCTTACGCGATCGCATCTGGCAGCTTACCTATCAAGGACAGCACTACAATGTTACCTTTTATCCCGAAGTATTTGATGAAATGCCTTCCCTGCGGCTGATGAGCTTTGGAGAGCCATTATTTGAGCAGTTACTCCAAAAGAACATAAGCCTCCATGACAGCCTTCAACCGTGATTCTGTCAACTATCCTTGCTTTTCCACCAACTGACCATCTACCCATTCTGTATGGTCAGGGGGATTCCGCCAATAGTCTTCAACAGAGAAAACGGGAGACTCAACCTGAGACTCCTGGGAGTTCGCGATCGCGTATGCCATAATCATCCATTATCCCTATTGTCAGTTACCCCTAACAAAGGACAAATGATATCAATTCCGTATACATCTTCATCCTTTGTTAATAGAGAACTAACTTTTCAGTGTAATCAGTGTAACTAATCCTTCATTCCCCCACCCCCATCTGGACAATAAATCCGTGAAATCAGTGTTTTGACAATTAAGCCAACATTTCCTGCGCCCGCTTAATATTTTTACGAACTGATTCTGCTGACGTATGTAGGGCGGCGCGTTCGGTATCGGTGAGGTTAATTTCCACAACTTTTTCCACACCTCGACATCCTATCCTTGTGGGAACACCAATGAAAATATCCTTTAAACCATACTCCCCATCCAGATAGGATGACACGGGTAAAAGTCGCGACTGATTATGCAAAATAGCTTCCACCATGGCGCAAGTCGAGGATGCAGGCGCGGAATACGCCCCGCCAGTTTTCATCAGATTCACAATTTCTGCGCCACCATGACGAGTCCGATTTACCAAGCGATCAACTGTCTCCTCATCCATCAATTCAGTAATCGGAATTCCTCGCACCGTGGAGTAACGGGGTAAGGGTACCATTAAATCACCATGACCCCCCAAGACTAACCCACTGACATCCGCAATCGATACCCCTAACTCCATCGCAATAAAGGTTTGGAAACGGGCAGAATCCAGCATTCCCGCCATTCCCATCACCCGCGACACTGGTAATCCTAATATTTGCCAGACCAAGTAAGTCATCACATCCAGGGGATTTGTGACCACAATATAGAGCGCATCTGGCGATCGCGCGATCGCTTTTTCGGCCACTTCAACCGCAATCTTGGCATTAATTTTGAGTAAATCATCTCGACTCATCCCCGGTTTACGGGGTAAACCCGCCGTGATGATCACCACATCAGACCCGGTGGTATCCATATAATCATTGGTGCCAATAATCTCGCGGTTGTGACAATCCATCCCCTGTGCCTGCATTAAATCCAGGGCAATGCCTTGGGGAATACCGGGAACAATGTCTAAAAGTACCACATTTGCCAAATTGCGTTGGGCAATCCGGTGCGCCAAAGTGCTACCGACGTGACCCGCACCAATCACAGTGACGCGGTGATCATTGCAGGCGATAGGTAAATTAGAAGAAGATGCCATGGCTATAGATCGATATTGCGATCGCGACGATAAAACTAACGTGGCACAGCTAACATGGCGCAATTTTACAGCATTTTTGGGCGCAAGCCTGGATTTTTAACCAGGCTAATGGAGCAAATTAGGCGTGTCACGCTACTACTTTAGCTAGTGACTTCGAGTTGGTCGAGGCGAAACCAAATATTCGGGGTGGGTACATAAAACTTGACAAAGGCATAGTCACCCCGGATATCGACCACTTCCCCATCACTTTCAAACAGGTAAGGAGGAAAGCGAGTATCACTGGCTTTAGCTTCCACACTATTATCCAACGTTTCGCGATTTACGCGCACTAATGATCCTTTCTTGAGCTTGCCTGCCATTATTTATCCCTTCCCTAAGGTCATGTCAACACTTCAAAAGTCTTATTATCCCTCATATTCATCATTCAGGATTGGCAGCTTGGGCAAAAATGAGACGAACGCCCGGACAACTTAATCCGCTCAATCGGGGTCTCACAGACGCGACAAGGCTTTCCTGTGCGACCATAGACCCAAGCGACTCCACTGTAGTTACCATTGACGCCCTGGACATTGAGGAAGCTGCTGAAGGTTGTACCACCCGCCTCAATCCCCGCTTTTAACACTTGAATAATCCCTTGGTGCAGACGTTCAATTTGATCTACACTTAATCGGGCGCAAACCGTTTGAGGATGAATCCCACTCACGAATAAGGCTTCATCGGCGTAGATATTCCCCACGCCTGCAACCAGAGATTGGTCGAGGAGGGCGGTTTTAATCGAACGCTGAGACGTTTTCAGCTTCTGTGTTAGATACTCTAGGGAGAAAGCTTCGGAGAAGGGTTCAGGTCCTAAATTTTGCAATCCCGTGATAATGCGATCGCACTTTTCCCCCGGCGGCACCCACCACATCCGACCAAAGGTTCGTTGATCCACAAAGCGCAATTCCTGTCCTTGAGGAAAAAACAAGCGCACTCGCGTATGCTTCTGTAACGGTTCCGTTTGCTGAATCCATAGGAGTTGTCCACTCATCCGCAGATGCACCCCTAACCACCCAGCATCCCCATTCTCAGAGTGGGTAAGGTGGGCAAGCAGATATTTACCCCGTCGGTGCCAATCGGTAATTCTCGTCTGCTTCACACCCTGCCAAAACGCCGCCACAGAAACAGGGTAGGCGATGGTGCGCGGGAGCAACACATCCCCACCCTGAATATCCTGGGCACAGGTAATTTGCTTCAGACCCAGACGAATTGTTTCCACTTCCGGCAATTCAGGCACGGCTTCGTGTGATTCCGTTCCCTTACTTCTTAGCTTTCTTCTTCGCCGCTTCCACGACTACCAGTTCGTTTTCAGCAAAGTTATTGGTATTGATGCCGGAATAGTTGACTTTATCGAAACGGACGATGACAGGATAGATAATACCGCTCTTGTCTACGGTTGCTACCGTTCCGATATCGTTATACCAATAGGACTCTTTGCGTTTAATCCGAACTTTTGCGCCGCGTGCTACTTCTGCCATATCAGTTTTTCCCTTACTAATCTAGTTTTACAGCGTACTACTGGATCAGGGGTTTCTGCTTACTCTTTATTTTAAGTTTTATTACAAAGATGAGTTAAGAAACCCCGATTTGACTAAACCCGCCCTAACTAAATTTTTACCTACCCTCCTACCCTTTTGAGTCTAATCCCGCCATCGCACCTGTACGAAATAAGCAGGTCGTCCCCAGATATCGGAGGTATCGCTAATATCCTCAACAGCCAGATTAAAGGGAATCGCCGTGGTGAGGTAGCGTTGAGCCAGGATACCCATGTCAGGGGTAAGTTGGGTGGCTGTAGCGGTGGCTAGACCTAAACCAATCAGTTGCTCAATCGGACCACGGGGTAGGAGGAGATGAGCGCCTAGGGCTAATCCAGCCGTTAACATCATGCCAACGGAGAGATTCGTACCGCAACGAGGATGTACCGCTAAATTCCATTCCCCTTGGGTGAGACGGTTTAACGCCAGAGGAACCGCACGTCTCAAGTCCGATACATTCACCTCACCATAGAGGTAAAATCCTTGTTCAGTAGATAAACCACCTAAAGTATCATTATCCATCTCATGCACGGTGGTAGCTGTACCCGCACGACTGCGACTAGGGCGTGACGTATAGTTGGCATTGGCTAAATCAGCCAGAACCCAAACCGTTGCATGTTCAAGAGCATGAACCTGACGCAACATTAACAGTTCTTTTAACCCTGGTACAAAAGGCAGTTGCTTGAGTAAGTCTGTATCTTGACTGGGATAGGGTGTAGGAACGTTAAAATCCCACGTCTGAGCAGAAGTCGTATAAGTCATGGCAGGATGTACTCTCAAACTCGCCGATATTCTTTTCACTGTAGCGTTGGTTATTGGAGAAGTGAGGAAAAATGTACCATTGCTCCCAGACGTAGCATGCTACGTCTCTACATTGCTTCCCCCGCTCCCTCTGCTCCCATAACGACGCGATACAATACCAGGTAAGCATCTAGACACAGTACATCTTAGTTCGTGCCTGTAACAAACAGTGGTGTCAATACTGCTTGGATAAGACTGATCTCCCCTAGCCCCCGGAGAATAAAAAGCATAAGCAACATTTGGCTTCCCTGTGTCAAAAAGCGAAGCCTCCTCTGGCTTCCCTGTCAAACAAAAACGAACCCTTCTTTAGCTTTCACCTTTTGAAGAGAAAGGCAAGGGGGATTTATAAGGGAAGAGGGAGATCTGAATTTGACAGATGTGCCATGGCACGTCTCTAGCTAACGTTTGACGTTTGACTTACCTCATGAGTAATTTTCCAGACTTATCCAGCCACGGTTTCAGGGTTGTTCGAGAATTAGGTCATAATCGCGCAGGTGGGAGAGTCACCTACCTAGCGGTGCCAATTCCGCCCCTGACGTCAGAGGGAACGCTGAAAGAACCCGTTGTGATTAAACAGTTTCAGTTTGCCCAAAGTGAGGCACATTGGTCAGATTATGACGCCATCGAACGGGAAATTCAAGTCTTACGGGACTTAAATCATCCAGGAATTCCCCGTTATTTGGATTCATTTCAAACTGAAACGGGGTTTTGTTTAGTCCAGGATTATAAAAAAGCCGCGTCTTTAGCCGTGCGGCGTAGTTTTGATCCCGCTGAGATTAAGCAAATTGCTGTTTCATTACTCAACATTCTCATTTATTTACAAAATCGCCTTCCGCCGATTAGTCATCGGGATATTAAACCGGAAAATATTCTAGTTGATGATGAGTTGAATGTCTACCTGGTTGATTTTGGCTTGGCGCATATCGGCGGGAGTGAAATTGCCATGAGTAGTGTAGCCAAGGGGACTATTGGGTTCATCGCGCCGGAATTGCTGTTTAATCAACAAGTGAGTGAAGCCTCGGATCTCTATGGCTTAGGCGCAACGCTGATTTGTTTGCTGACAGGTATTGCTTCAACTGATATTAGTCAGTTAATTGATGAAGACTATCGGATTAATTTTAAACATCGGGTTCCTCGGTTGAGTTTGCGGTGGATTGAGTGGCTGCAAGCGATGGTGGAATTGAAACCGAAAGACCGTTTTCTGGATGCGGAAACCGCGTTAGAGGCGCTGAACCCGATTTATGTGATTCGAGTGCCGGAGGTAAATCTCAACGTCCCGTGTTTAGAGTTTACGGCGAAGAAATTGGGGGAAAAGATAACTAAAAAGGTCATTTTGACGAACTCCGTTCCCGATACGGTATTAGAAAGCCGATGGCAAATCGCTCCTCATTTGAGTGATCCGCCCCACACGCCTGATTTTCATGAATGGATTTACTTTGAACAAACTCATTTTGTCAGCAATCAAGTGCTGTGCAAAATTACAGTGGATACGCGCAAGCTGATGGCGAATAAGCTTTATGAACGGGAGATATTAATTCATAGCAATTCCCATCCAGAAACCCAAAGCTTAACCCTAAAACTGAAGACAGCACCCGTACCGATTCCAGCGAAGAAATTACCCTATTTTTCGGTAGGATTATTGATTTTCTTTGCCGCCGCCGCCACCTGGGTGGAAACAATGGCATGGGATGGTATTGTACGTCATAGTGGCACAGTCGGTATTGCGATCGCAGTTTTCATTTCGGTGTTAGTGGCTCTCTTGGGACTTGTGGCGGCGATTACGTCGGGGTGGATTAGTCAGGGGATGGCGAAGGTGCGATCGCGCTTTGGCGTCAAGGTGAAAGCGTTAGATACCGTAGCCGCTGTTTTTTTTGCGGGTGTCGCGGCAATATTTGTGGCTCGATTTGGCGCTCAATTCCGAGCGACGGATATGGCAATTGCGGCGTTTGCGGCGGTGGATGCGGTGGTATTTATGGCGGCGTTTGAAGGGGAAGGTGTGGCTCAAAGTTGTGTGCAACGGGGGTTTAGTCAATGGTTAGCGTCCGCCGTTTCTGTCTTATCCGCCGCCTTGGGAATTAGTTTAGGAATGGCTTTGAAAATAGGGGTAGTTAATGGGATGGTTTTGGGGGCAATTTTAGGCACGGGTTTTCCTTTAGCTACGTTAATTTTATATCCACCATTAGATCGGGCGAAACGGATTGCCCGTTATCG
>NZ_JBKHHI010000251.1:0-9721 GCF_046539235.1 Coleofasciculus sp. | reverse complement strand
AGCCATTATTCTTTTCATACTGGTCTACATGGGATAAAGCAATTTGCTGATTCGCCTTCCAACCATTGCGAATCGACAACGGCGGCTGGTCTTTCGGGTCTAGTAAATACTTTACCGCCTTCGGGTCTGGTTCTAACACCGTCTTATGATTGAGTTGAGTTAGGGTTGCCATCACCGTTTGACCTGCACCCGCATCAAAGGTTAAAGATAGAGTCTTAATCTGGCGGCAATAATGCCCCGGAAAGTCATAGTCAAATAGCGCCTCCGTCAAGGCAAACTCACACACCCCCTTATTCTTCAACTGCAACAACGCCATCGGGTCAAGTTCCAGCAGGGAAATATTCTTCGAGATTTCAAAACTGCGACTATCGGTTTCAATATAGGCTTTTTCCATCCGGTCAAGGTCTAACCCCAAACTTTCCCCAGCCAGCAATCCTTTTTTCTGGTTATCCCAATAAAGCCCATTAATGAAATTCACCTCACTCTCTTTCATCCCCCGCTCAAATTGGAAGGCTTTCTCCGCCGATTTTGCCATATCATACGCCATCTGGTAAGTTTGGAAATACATTCCCGACAGTCGGCTTACCATCCATTGATACAACTGAGCATTGGCAAACTTATCCTTCATAAAAGTCTTGATGGACTCGTTATGCTCAATTTCCTTCTCCAGAATCTCAATTTCCCGCTGGGCAATTTTTTCCTGAAACTTAGCCCCAGCCAGTTGCGCCGTTAACCGGATGACATCACTTTCCGCCGCCTTCTTTTGCAATTCCCAATCTTCCACCATGCGTTCGTGGTTGGCATACATACCCAGAACTTCACCCGTCACACTTAACCCTTCCCCTAAAGATTCAGCAACTTCGGCGGCTGAATTGAGAGATTCTCCGATATTTGACCCCCCATATTTTACCCCCATGATAAAAGGACCCACTAAGGCGTCGGGTGCGGCGTTACCAAACGTGGCGGCAATTTTTAAACCCGAAGAAACAAAATGAGCAACTGATGCTGCAATCATTAAACCAATTTGGGCTTGCTCAATGGGTGTTAAGCCTACATCTATCAAGTTCTGGTAATGGATTTCCCGGTTTTTTGCCTCATTCAAGCTTGCTGTTAGGGATTTAATCGTTTCTTGCGCTTCCCCCAGTTGTGCCGCTTTAATACTGCGCGTCATCGCCAGGATTACCCCTTCCTGCCGATTTTGCAGCATACTCAACTCTTCCGCATCTTTCTTTTCCAGTGCAGCCAGCAAATCATTACCAAACTGGTTCAACTTTTGCACCAATTCCTTTGCCTTATACACCATAAAACTGAAGCGGTAATGGGGAACCGGAATATTCAAACTTGCCAAAGCCGCGCTTAATCCCGCACCGGAACTCACCGCTTGTACCAACGCCATCGGGTCAATCGGAGGTTGGAATAAGGGCAAAGGTTGACTAATCCCCATAATATTCAGACAATGCCGGATTTTATATAAACGATCTTCAATGCGATGCCAATACTCAACCAATGAGGGGTTTTCCGGGATAAAGAAATAGGGGTTAGCAACACTATCATTGGGTGTCCCTGGAATAATTCTGATCGGCTGGCTACCCAGATGGGGAGCAAGTTCTGAAGGTTCTGAAGGATAGACGACAAAATCATACTCATCCGACTCATCCCTTAATTGACTATAGGACTTACTGGGTGAGAGTACCCTTGTGCCTAAATTTTCCGGTTTCTTCCCCAGCAAGTCATACGCCAAGATATACAACATCCGCGCTTCATTAATGGTTTCTCTGGTATACTGCCGAAACAGCATATCCCCCCAATCGATTAAATTATCGATATACGCCATGACAATCGCTTTCTGATACGCACTCGTCCGCAACGCCGCGATCGCATGGGGGTCAAATGGGTCATTTAAATAGGCTTGAATTTCCGCTTCGCTGGTTTGCCTCAACTCATATCTGTACCCAAGTTTCTCAATTAATCCGGTCAGTTCATTCAGTTGATTAACGAATTGACTAAATTCTTCATTTTCCCCTCGATCCGCAGGAGGAACTAAGTTCTGCAAATTATTTTGAATGGTTGCTAAATTCAGTGATTTAAGATAGTCCCTTTCGCTCTCCGATATTTTCCGCCGGGATTGAAAAACATCAACTAATGGCTCTAAGTTAGACAATACACTGTTCAACTCAGTCTCAACTGCTGTTATATCAATCCCCAGCTCTCTTAGCTGTACCAGAGAATGTCTACCAACATCAATAATCGCGGCTATATCCACCGCCAAGAAGGGGAGAAACTGCCAGTAATTGGGGACATCTGTCGGATCAAAAATATATTCATACCACTCTTTTGCCTCTTCAAACTTCTGACTTGTATTCAGGTGTTGAGCAATCAGGAAAGGTGCATGAAAGAAGACTTCCCAATAATAGATGCCGTTAGCGCTATTAAAATCCAGGTGGGAACTAATCGGCAGATTTTCCTCGTCCACTTTCTCCGGTTTTACCCTAATCGTCGTCGCCGTAGATACTTGGGTACTAAATGCTGGCAATTCATCGGTTTCCTGGGTGCTGAGACTTAATAAAGATGGCACACCCCCAACAAACAAAGTTTGATTCAACTTATACGCCGTGCTGGTGGTTAGCCGGATAATTTCATACTTGACATCCGCGACTTCATAAGGTCTCACCGACTTGTTATCCGTTATATTTTCATACTTAACGTACTGATTATCTTTAAAGAAAAATAAATCATCCCCTCGATTCAGCGCCGCATCAAAACCTGACCTCAACTCATAAGGCAGGTTACCCCAATTCCCTTGAATATATTTAAAATCAGTCAAGTTATCCAGTTCCTGTGGCGGCTCCAGTTTAAAATAGCGATCATTGGAGAATAAATAGACCTTATCATCCAGAGTGAATGCCGCATCAATCTTACTGATTCCCCATTTACTGGCAATTTTTTGCGGGTTTTTCCAGCTAATGTCATTCACCGTTTCCGGTATCTTGTCCGATTCACTATATTCATCCCCCTTAAACAGATAAAACTTACCTCCCGCTACCAACGCCGCATCATAGGGTGAACTAATTACCTTTTGCAGCACACCCGCTTCATTCACATAGGCAAGCTGGAAATAGTTGCTGTAAATAGGAAGGGGTATAATCCACTTAGGCTCTAATGAACATAATAAGATCTGACCTAGAGCATAAATGTAAAGTTGCTTGTTATAAACATAAGCGCCTTGAACTGGTAGGTAATAGTAAGTCGAAGGAACATGGACAAACCCCATATCCTCTAACAAAGCCCCCAGTTTACCGTTTACCATTTTCCCCTTGCCAAAGATATCATCACCCACTTTGGTAAATTTGAGAAATCGGTTCTCTCCAATCAGATAGGTTGTATCGTTGTAAACAAAAGCCGCATAGATTCGAGTTACCCCCGGTAAACTGAACGTCCTGGGATAACCCTCGTCAACCCATTCACCGGGTTCATTATTATCAGCCAGGGTATATCGAATGAATTGGTTCCCACTGGTCAAAAATAAGTGATTCCCGTTGACATAAGCCGAATCCACAATTCCGGTTTCGTTGAAATTATTCCTGACGATCCCCCATCGTTCCCGAGTCGGTTTCCTTTCGGTTAATGTACCAGACTCCACAAAATCTTGGGCATCATTATCAAAGAAGTATATTTTGTGATCATTCCCTTTGAAAACCGCATCAATTTTATCCCACGCCGGAAACCCTTGATCATTTGTCCGAATGGATTTAGGACACCCTTCATCTGCCAAATCATAGTTTCCCGAATAAACCAGATATTCATCTCCACTAAACAAATAGGTTTTCCCACCATCCACAAACGCCGCATCCACTCTACCCGTTTCAGCAATACGGTTGCGGATTCTGCCCCATTTCGTACTATTGGGTTGGCTATCTGCCCATTGATTAATTTTATTTTCTATAACATCTGTATTTATTCCGCTACTGGGAAAGACAATGTATTCCCGATTGTGGAAAATGTATAGATTGCCATCTCGTCCCACTAATGCGGCATTCACATTACGGTTCAAAGAAACCGGCTGTGTTTCTGTACCATTCGATACAGATAGTGCATTGATGTTGAACCTATATTCAACGTCCCCTATCACAAAAGCCCCTGTCCAGGCGTCTTGACTATCTGCTTCTGATATAGTGCCATTGCTAAAGCTATAGTTTTTACGTCTCCCGTTTTGCTTATTGGCAGCCAATAAATACACAGTAGAGCCTAGCTCAAAAGCCGCAACAACACATTCATTTCTATACAAAAGATTGTTGTTCTTACAACCTAAGTCTTCTAGTAGATAATAAAGGCGACTCTCTTTAGGATAGCCGTCCTCGACAAATTGGTAGTCACTGCCGACATATTTAATATATTGGTCTTTATTGAACAAATAGGTATACTCTTCCCAGACAAACGCGGCATCCACTGAAGGTTCGTTTTCATTTGATGAACCATTAATCGGGTAATCCTGTGCCGTAAAAGAGTTTCTGACTTTGCCCCATTTCGCCGTAATCGCCCTGGAGGTATTCAAATCACTGGATTCGATAAACTCCTGGCGGGTTTGATTAAAAAAGTACCGTTTTCCATCGGTTCCTTTAAATGCCGCATCAATCTTATCCCATTCAGGAAACCCTTCTAGATTACCCTTTAGTCTTTTGGGAGAATCAGCATCTGCCAGTTCATCCCCTTTGGTATACACAACGTATTCATTCCCACTAAACAGGTAAATTTTATCCCCATCAACCAAGGCGGCATCAACAATACCCGTTTCGGTCATTCTGTTGCGCGTTTTTCCCCATCTGTACTGAGTCTTATTTTCCGTTGTTTCGGCTGAACTAACCGTGATATAATTCTGTTGAGCATTATCAAAGAAATAGGTTTTTTCATCTCCTACCTGTCCTACCTGAAACGCAGCATCAATATTGCCCTCACTCGGTAATTCATCCACATCACTTGCCCGACTCTTGGGTGAATGCTCATCTCCCAAAGGGGACACATCTGGCTTACATAAGAAGCTCCCCCCTTTATGGTCAAAACTAAACCATGATCCCTCTGATGATTCTTCGGCGGCGTTGAATACAACTACATCCTCAGCCTTGATGTCTGGCTCATCAAATAGAGCATTAAATACCGCTTTGCCATTTTCATCGTGATCAAATTTTTGGGAATCATTACGGACTCTCTTCGTGTATAACTCTGGCGTCAAGCTAAACGCCTGCGCCTGACTGAATACATGATTAAATTCAGTTTCTAAGACTTTATAACTGAATCTAAGGTTATAGGTACAATTAATCACGATATTTTCGTGTTCTTTATCCTCCTCCTCTTGAATTCGCAATCTCTCAGAGTTAGCAACGGACAATTGGACATTTTCAATTTTACCGAAACTCTTGATTTCCGTCGTCAGGGTTTGAGGTTGAGTCCACTCTTTATTCAGATTGTAGAATGAATATAAAATCTTGATCCTATAAGTTGACTGGGAACCGGAATCTGAGGCGATTGTTTGCGTATCCCCCTCCTGCTTCAGCGTAATCGCCGTACTCGTCTCCGTATCGACAACCGCTTCTACCGTTGTCCAGAACACAAATACCCGCTTAAAGGCAAAAACAGGATAAACTTTATCCGCATCGATTTGCACATTCACCGGCAACCAAGGATGCCAAGAACCCTTTTTCTGATCAAATTCAGCCAGACGGTAGTAAAATCGCCTGGGGTCAGTTTTAGTTCGCCCAAACAATACCAACCTTTTACCGTCTGAACTGGGTACATTATAAACATAACCCCCAGCAATTGTTAACCGAGAGACTTCCGTATATTCATCCAGGTACTTTTTGTAAACCCTTTGTACAGATGCTGTATTGACTTCCCCTTGTAACAAATCCTCTTCTAAGGTTTTAAATGCTGGGGTTTTGGACTCCCGCAGTTCAGGACGGATATAATTTTCCGGATAAAGGAACACTTTGCGATTGGCTTCCCAAACGCGATAGTTCTTCATCCATTTCCACCATTTTTTTAACTCCTCTTTTACCCGCTTTTCCGTTTCCCCATTTCCCCCCCCTTTCAGCGAAAGCTCTTCGAGGTTGACAAAGTATCGGTGAAAATACAATTGTATGGCAGCGATCGCCTCCTCAATTCTAGAGGTAGTGCCACAACTGCTCATGTCCACATCAATCAGCAGTTGTTCATACAAGTCCCTGGTATTCTCTATACCATCTTCAACGGCGATGACATAAGGTACAAGAGCATCTCGCTTGATCACATTTAACTCATTGTGCAATTGTTGAGAAAGAACCTGCCAGTTGTTTGGATTATTGTTCATCAAGTTTACCGTGCAATTATACTGTTGCCTGTTCCCTGTTCCCTGTTGCCTATCTCTACCCTAAGATTTATTCAGTAAATCCTACTTAACTATTAAGCAAACCCAGCAGCTTGTACAATGTATCAGCCGCCGCTCCCAAGTCACTGGGCGGATACATCTTCTGCCAAACCTCTGTGTACAATTTTGCCGGAGATGTCCCCATTTTTTCGGTAACCGAAAACACATCAACGAATTTAATCACCATTTCCAAGTTAAACCGCACCTCAAAACGATTATCCGTTCCCAAAAACCCATTATTTCGTTTCAACCATTTTACGTCATCACTATCCCAACCAAACATTTCCGCCAACATTTTGTAAGGATCTTTGACCAAACCCTTTTCCGGATGTAAAAAATCCGTTAAGCTATAGTCCCCATTACTATACCCATCCTGGAGCTGCTTAAATCGCGCGATCGCTTTGATATCACTTAAGCGGTAATCCGCCCAGTCCCCCCACCGATATTTAAATGTCTGGGGATAAATACTATCGATATACTGATAGCGACTATCGGAATAGCGGACATAATCATCTCCTTTCAGCAAATAGGTTTTTCCTTCAAAGACAAACCCGCCATCGATTGATTCCTCAAAGTTAACTGGAAAGATAACTGGCAAGTTCCCCCAGTTATCTTTAATGGCGTGGGGATATCCTGCGTCTACAAACTCTTGTTCAGCATCGTGATAGCGAATATATTGATCCCCCTTAAACACATAGAGGTGATGATCCGGCGCAACAAAGGCAGCATCAATTGCACCCGGATGACTGATGAAATTATTTTTAACCTTTCCCCATGTCTCTTTAATTAACTTGGGTTCGGATTCCGCCGAACTCAGGTAATCTTCATTTTTAAACAAGTAAAGATTTCCATCCCTCCCGCGCAGCGCGGCATCAATTCCATACTGGAACATCTCTGGCATAGTGGATATACCCAGTTCAGTCGTCAGCACCGTAGCAATCGGTTGGGGATAGCCGTCATCTACCGTGTCATACCTGTCATCCGAATACCGGACACCCTGATCCCCGGAGAATAAGAAGGTTTGTCCACGCTCATTCACAAACGCCGCATCGACTTGGTTCTTTTGGAGAATAGTATTCTTAATATTGCCGATGATATCAATATCATAAACCGCGTCTAAAGTTTGCGACACCACATAGCAATGGCTACCCATAAAGATATAGAGAGTCCGATGATTAGCAATGATCGCATCGATAATCCTGTTTTCTCCATTAGCTATCCGGTTACTTACAATCTCTTCAAAGTCTTCGGGTAGATTTTCAAACCCCGCTTCCCGTCTCAGATGATTGGCAATCTGTTTTGGGTATCCCTCATCCACATAGCGGTAATCCTTGCCGGAATACCGGACATATTGATCGCCAGAAACCAAATAGGTTATTTTATTTTGCCAGACACAGGCAGCATCTATCTTATTGTCTGGGCTATTGTTAACAAAATTGTTGTGAACAATGCCCCAATCCTCCTGAATCAAAGCCGGAGACGTAAAGCGATTGTTTTCATCCTTAACATTTTCATACTTAACATAATAGTTATCGGCAAAGAAATAGGTTGCACCATCCCGTCCAGTAAACGCCGTCTTCACCCTGGCAAAGGAATCATGATTCAGCGGAATCCCCCGCCATATTCTATCCAGGGGTCTGGGGTATGCCCACTGATTTTCGGTGAAGTTGAATTGAATATAGCGATTCTCACTCAAGACAAACATATTATCGGCTTCAAACAGCACCGCATCAATTTGGTTAAACCCCTCTTCTGTATAAGTCGCCGGGATTTGCAAAAAATCAGGCTCCGCTGTTTGAGGAAATCCGGGATCAGGTTGGGTGTAATCATCTGTTGAATAGCACAGATAACGGAACTTTCCCTCATCGTCTGCTTTTTCAAACAAATAGGTTTTGTCATCCTTGACAAAGGCTAACGCCACACTGGTTAATCCTCCCCATTTCTCTTGAATCGGTTTGGGGGTGTCCTCAATTTCAGCCTTAATATAAGTATCCCCAGCATAGGTGACATATTGGTCGCCACTAAAGAGATAGGTTTTGCCGTCACGCCCGACGAAAGCAGCATCAACGGTGTTGTTGATATAAATCGTATTTCGTTCCCTACCCCATTCTTCCGCTAATGGGTATTCTTTATTTAATAAAACATTAAAACAGTCTTGCCCTTTAAACAAATAGGTATTGCGATCGATTCCCTGGAGAACTGCATCCAGCCCGGTTTTAAACTTGCTGGGAACCTCTCGTAACCGGGGCGGTTCGACCGCTGTTTTTTGAATGGCTTTCCCTTCCAAGCTACTATATCGGTGCCAGGTGGCGTTTTCTGCCACAAATAATGCCCCCTGGTCAATAAAGGCGCAATCCACTTGGGTAAATCCCAGGTCATCGTATTTCTTCGATAAGGTTTCAGACACCACATAACCTTCTGTCTGTTTAAACAGATAGATCGTGCGCCGATCCGCAAAAGCGGCATCTATGCCATTCTCGTAGGAAACGTTCAGGTTTTTGAAGCGGGGTTCGTCTTTGAGTGAGGGAACAATATACTTGGGATAGCCTTCTTCCACGGCATCATAGTGATTACCTTTATACCGGAAATACTGATTCCCGGAAAAGAGATAGGTATGTACCGTCGTCTGTTCAACGTCATCGATCATTTCACGGGATTCGACCACAATCGCCGCATCCACGTTTCCCGTTTTGGCGATATTGTTGACTACATTCCCCCAATATCGATTGGTAATATTGGGATAGCGATCGTCAATTTTACTGTAGTTAGGACTGGAATATTTCACATACTCGCTTCCCGAAAAGAGATAGGTTTTGCCGTCTCTTCCCATAAACGCCGCATCCACTGAAGCAAACGGGATGCTATCCCAGTGCGTACTTAACAGTTGGGGTTCAGACCACCAGCGTTGCTGATGATCAAAATAGATAAATTTGTCCCCCGAAAACAGGTAGGTTTTGTGGTCATTGCTTGTAAAAACGGCATCTATTTGATTAAAATCCGCCCCCTCCTGAACCAGATTGAAGGGTAAATTCCACCAATTATCGTTGGGTTCCTGGGGATACCCTTCATCCGGTTTCGTATAATCATTCTGGGAATAGCGCACATAGACGACGTGATCAGACGCTGCACCCGTCTTGCCAAACAGATAGGTTTTCCCATCCAGCACAAATGCCGCATCAACTGTATTTAACCCTCCCCAGTCGCCGGCAATAGTACGTGGGAATCCCTCATCCACCTGGGAATAATCACTTCCTGAATATTGAAAATATTGATTGCCACTAAACAGATAGGTTTTACCTTCTAAGCTAACAAATGCCGCGTCTA
>NZ_JBKHHI010000250.1:0-9743 GCF_046539235.1 Coleofasciculus sp. | reverse complement strand
CAATTACTACTCCCCTTGAGAAATTGCCCGTCTGAATTCCCTAACCGCTTCAACCTGCAATTGTCCGACTGAAGAGTTCGTGGTCTTGTGAAACTGCCCAAATTTCTACCTCACCCTTGTAGTAGAACAGTCGTATTCCAGGGGAATTCTTGAATCCCTCTTGAATGAATCGAAATTCTTGCCAGTTGATTCCTAAGTGGGTAAACCGTTGGTCTGTAAATTTATCTAGTGTCTGTGTCATTGCGATCGCTCATGTCAATGTTCATGCTATTGTTTCCTGCTTGTTGTCTTGTCTCTTCTTCTGCCACCTCATGTATAGAGTCTATAGGTAGGCACATTTTTCCATGATAAAAAGTATACCATGAATAAACAGGCGATCGCATTTACTAATGACAATTTCTACCTCAACCGTCGCACCGCTTCTAGATCATCATCGGTGGCTCGCTACTAATACCCAATTGAAATACATAACAGCTTATCTTGGGTGCGATCGCTGAAAACGTCAATCTTTGTCAATCTGTGTTATTTAAGCGTGAGTCTCTGGCAGAATGTGATTCAATCTGTGTCCTCTGTGTTATCACAAAGGGTCTGGATAAACACCTAGCGATCGCACCCCAAATTAGGGTATAATCAGGGCGTAATTATATCCTCGTTCAGGCGGTTGATATGAGTAACACCGTGATCAAAGACCCAGATTTTCCCATGCGTCACGCCCAAGTCACCGAACTCAAAAATACTGCCAAAATTGCTGAGATGGCAAAAGATGCTGATATCCTCGTCACCCGCAATGGCGAAACTGTGGCTTATCTGGTTAATCCAAACCATTATGAAACCCTGATCAAAAACGGGTTGGAGATCAGGAAAGCCGTTACAGCCGCCTTTCTCAAAAGCTATGAACAGCAACATGGTTCTCTGGAACGGTTAGACGAGGCAATTTCCGCTTCTCGTCGCGACGAATTTGCCACGCAGGAAGAAGAAGCCGAGGTGTTTGGAGACTAAATGCGAGTCACCTTTCAGAAAGCCGCCCTAGATGACATCAGAAATAAAAAGGGCGGTGTTCCCCAACAATTCCGTAAACCCTTGCGTGAGTTTCTGCGAAATTTAGTATTTGTGGGTCAGGGAATGCACTGTACATCAGAGAAATACGCGGATTTGTATTTCATTAAGTTCAAGTATTGGTATGTTATGTATCGTGCTGTATCTGAGGAACACATTGACGTAGTAGCTGTACAGTACAACTACGGTCAGTTACCTTAGTTACCAAAGTTGCCAAAACTTCTGTGCCATAGATTTGAATTTTTGCTGTACTATTGAGGATAAGATATCCGTTAAATTAGCAGCCAAAAATGTCAACCCTTGAATTTACCGCCAAGGTACAGGATGGCAAGATAGAAGTCCCCGAAGCCTATCGGCAACTCCTGCAAAATATTGACTGTGTAAAGATTACTGTAACCTCAAACAGCGTTAGCACTCAAGTTATTAATGAAGTTTGCGTCAATTTAATTAAGAAAGCGTTAATGAGCGAGACAGAAATTCAGCCAAACACGCGATCGCATTTACTAATGACAATTTCTACCTCAACCGTCGCACCGCTTCTAGATCATCATCAGTGACGCCATTTACCACAAGGGCGCACCTCTCTCTGTGCTACCCTACGCTGTTCGGCATTTAATTAATGTCAATAACCAGGAAATTCTTGTAGTAGTGCGTTTAGCGAAGCCATGCCGCAGGCTTTGCATCTTGCTCGCTACTAATACCCCATTGAAATACATAACAGCTTATCTTGGGTGCGATCGCTTAAAACGTCTTTCTGTGTCAATCTGTGTTATTTAAGCGTGAGTCTCTGGCAGAATGTGATTCAATCTGTGTCATCTGTGTGATCACAAAGAATCTGGATCAATCCCAAGCGAAGCTTATCGCTCTTTTTATGTCCTCGTCTGCCACCTTATATATAGAGTCTATAGGCAGGCATATTTTCCAACGATGAAAAGTATACCATAAACCAACAGGCGATCCTCAACCCATCTCCCAAACCTGATCACCCTTAGCATGATTGCTCAGGTTATCCCAGCCATTGTTGAGTAGAGATAGCTTTAGATTAAGATAAGCTAAGACAGATGCTCATTGTAAGGTTGCAGATAGTCTATGGTGGCAGTAATCTCCGAACACATTGAAATCACCCCAGGCGTATGTGGTGGAAAACCGCGCATTGCTGGACATCGGATTAGGGTTCAAGATGTTGTCATTTGGCATGAACATAAGGGAATGTCTCCCGATGAAATTGTGTCTCGATATCCGACTATTACGTTATCCGATGTATACGCAGCTTTAGCTTATTACCATGATCATCTGGAAGAAATACAACAACAAATGCGAGACGGTAAAGCTTTGGTGCGTGAATTGCAAGCAAAAACTCCTTCCAAAGTGCAGCAAAAATTAAGAGGATAGAGTTTTGAAAAAAATCAGGTGGCACTTAGATGAGCAAGTTGATCGGGCGATCGCTCAAGCCTTGAAACAACGGGGTGTTGATGTCACCACAACACCAGAAGTAGGACTTTTAGGTGCCACCGATGAAGAACAATTAGCTTTCGCGATTTCTCAACAGCGAGTAATATTTACCCACGACGAAGACTTTTTAATCCTTCATCAACAGGGTGTAGAACATTATGGTATTACTTACTGTCACCAAAACAGTCGATCAATTGGTGATATTGTGCGAGGGTTAATTTTGATTTCGGAGGTACTCGAACCGAATAAACACGCGCTCATTGTGTCTTGGGTGCGATCACTTGAAACGTCTCTTTGTGTCAATCTGTGTTATTTAAGCGTGAGTTTACAGCAGAATGTGACTCAATCGGTGTCTTATGTGTTGTAACAAAGTTTCCAAAGCAACCCCAAGCACCCTGGATATATTCAATGACTCACAACTGACTCAGCCGTTAACTCTATTGAGGAATGAACTAAGTTTAACAACGGACCCGTTTGTTCTGTCCCATTGACGGCTAAATCACTATGGCACAAATACACTCGCTCACCCACTCGCCCTAACAAATCCTGTAAAATTCGCTGTAGGCGTTCCTCATCTGCTTGGATTTTATCGGCTTCTGTCCAAGGCTGTCCAAACCAATCCTTGAGAAATAAGGGCGCTGCAAATAACGTCGCTGCACCTCCCTGACTCCAAAGATGAGATCCCGCATCTAACCAAAAATGCCAACGATGATAGCCACGGGCGGCTCGATATTGGAAAATGGTGGCTAGGGTAACGGCTGAATTAGCCGTAGCGGGGAGACGACGAAGGGGAAAAGAATTGGCGGTGACGGTTCCCCGACGTAATAACTGAATAAATTGGGAAATCGTCGCCTGCGGTGGTGTTCCCCCTCTGGCTATTTCCTGATCAGTCGTATTAGCGGGGAGTTTCCGCAATCGTCCATCCACTTCCCAATAATGTTGGGCGGTTTCCATGAGTTCCCGCAAAGCGGCAATTTGGTCGTAAGGTAGATTAGAGCCATTCCACAGGAATTTCTGGATAGCGCGATCGAGGATCACCACACAGGAGGGAATTAGGCGCTGTTGCTGTTGTTCTCGTTGCACCTCTAACCATTGCTGAATCTGGGTGTAAGCCGTTGTCGCCCGATGTCCTAAGCGATCCCAACGGGCAAAGGTTTCAACAGGTAATAAGTGGGGGGAGTCGGGATCAGGAGAATAGCAGTAATCGGCGAGTAAACCCGCCCGCACCGGGTCAATATGGGGACTGGGGATGGGAGAGTCTGCTTCAGCCTTCGCCACAGGTTCGGGTGTATGACTGAGAACCACCAACATTTCGGCGATCGCCTCTCGATCCACTAACCGCCCTAACCCTGGATAGACAAGGGTTAATAGGGTTAATAAGGCTCGAATTAAGGGGGAACTAATTAGAGGACGCTGTTCGTTCAGGGGTTGGATGGGAATTCCCTGTTTGCTGAGAATATCGGTCAAAGTATACCGGGCGATCGCGTCTAATCCGGGTGCAATTATGGCAATATCCCCCGGTTCCACTTGTCCTGACTTCACGGCTTCTACAATTACCTCAGCGGTACGGCGCAACAACTGAGCGCGGGATGTGGTTTGTAGCGATCGCAAAAACTCCGGCAAGTCTGACAATATCATGGGGTCGTTGAGTAGGTCTACCGCCATTGGCGATAACGCATCGGCTAAGGAATCATTCGGCTGTGACGGTAAGGATTCCACTTGACACCGAGAGGCTAATCCCGACAAATAATCCGGATCAGCATTTAAACCTAAGCGCACTTGACCCTGGGGATTATAGGTAAACGCCCCCACGATACCCTGATCTAAGAGTAAATCAAACAAATCCCGTGCGATCGCCGGATACTCATCCACATCATCTGCCAGTATCGCCCGATAACGCTGGGTTAAATACTTTTTATAGGTAGCATCGGGTAACATTTCCCGCCAATAGAGTTCACCCACCAGACTGTATGTCAACAACCCTTTATCCAGACACCACCCCCGCCAATCTAAAAGCAGTTTACCGATTAATTCCCATTGATCCGGGGTGGCTTCGAGTTCCACCACTCCCTGTTCTAGCATCCTGGGAATCTCTTCAATCGGTGTTCCACTCAGGGCGGCTAATTGTAACAAATCTAACAGACGCCGCACCCGAACTGACTCATTAGTTCCCGGTATCGGAATTAATCCAGATTCCAGGTGGGGACGCCACAATTGCATGGCTAAATCCTGTTCGGTTTCCGGGCGCAGGCGCAGGGGAAACTGGGCTCTCAGATTTAACCGTTGGATTAAAAGGGGCCAAAATAGAATTACTTCGTCCTGAAAGAAGCCCAAGGGAGTCTGACAACGCACTGGATAACGCCCTTGTAACGTCGTCGTCAGGCGATCTGTCAACTCCCGACGATTATCAGAATTGGCTGCCAAAATTAACAGGGCTGGCGTCTGATAGCGATCGCGCCGCTTTTTGTGGACAATGGGAGAAGATAGCTGACGCGATCGACCCCATCCCGCTTCTACCCATTGGCGAAACAGAGTCACCAGCCGACTTGTTTTGCCCGTGCGAGTACCGCCACTAATCCAAATCGAATTCGTCATTCGTCATTCGTCATTCGTCATTCGTCATTTGTCATTTGTCATTTGTCATACTCGCTCCCTTGAGAAGCAAGCTACGTTTATGTAAGGGTTTGAGGTTTATTTACAGAACTTAATCTAGGTGGATTTATTGCCACCAACCTACTTAGACTTAATATCTGTTAACATACCACGTAAAGTAAACTATATTAATTCTGGCGATTGAGAGCCAGGAACGCTCCGGACTATTTTTTATTGAGATATTAGCCGTTTCGATGAAGCTACCCTCTATTTTACGTCTGGCTAACCAATGGTTCGCGGATACCCCCGAAAGAGCCTTAGATCAAGCTTACAAAGCTGCGTTAACTATTAAATCCATTGAAGATGAGCATTTTAATGGGCAAAAAATTTCGGCTCAATCCAGTCAACATAGTGATAGTGTTATTTCCTATTTCGAGGCTGACTTAAAGAAATATTTAAATACGATTCGAGTTCGCTTAAGAGAATTTAGAACCAGTCGGTCATTTTTTCGTCTTTCTGAGCCAAAAACAACCAATAGCTTGCTCGGTTCCAAAGATAATTTATACCGCTATGATCTCATCGAATTAACCGAAAAGCAAGCAATTATCATTGAGAAACTCAACTTTATTGATCAAATATTAAAACGATATTCAGAACCTGAGCCATCCTCCGTTTCCTTGATCCCGCTATCTGCCAATCAAGTGGCTCAAGCCAACGGCAATTCCAGAACTACAGCCAATACCAAAACCTTATCCCCGTTGCAGCAGGCTAGGGTTAATCCCCAAAATGATGCATTAGAAACTGTATCAGATAAAACCGGGGTTGTGCCTCGGTCAATTCTGCGAACCGTCAACCGCCTGCAGCGGGAACTTGATCCCAAAGCTGAAGAGGAAGTTGTCAAAAAGTTTCGCACGTCTCGAGACAAAACCTTAATTTCGATCAAGTTTATTTTAACCCTGATCATTGTTCCCATTTTAGCTCATCAGGTGGCTAAAACCTTTGTGGTTGGACCCATTGTTGACTCGTTTCGCTCAGACAATGAGCCGGGTATTTTTTTAAACATCGACATGAAGGAAGAAGCCTTCACCGAACTCCAGCGGTTTGAAGAGGAACTGCATTTTAAAAGCCTATTGGGAATGGCACCAAAGTTATCCTCGGAAGAAATGGAAGAACGGCTGAGAACAAAAGCCACTGAGCTAGCTGAGGACTATCAGTATCGCAGTTCTGATGCGATTAAGAATATTTTTTCTGACTTAATTTCTCTCGCTTTTTTTGCGGGAGTGATTGTGACTAGCAAAGCGGATTTTGTGGTTTTAAAATCATTTATTGATGATATTGTATACGGACTCAGTGATAGTGCCAAAGCCTTTATCATTATTTTGTTTACAGACATGTTTGTCGGATTTCACTCTCCCCACGGTTGGGAAGTGATTCTGGCGGCAATTTCGCGACATTTCGGGATTCCCGAAAATCATGATTTTATCTTTTTGTTTATTGCCACGTTTCCGGTGATTCTCGATTCGGTGATTAAATATTGGATTTTCCGTTATCTGAACCGGATTTCACCATCAGCGGTGGCAACTTACCGCAATATGAATGAATGATTTTGTCATTGGTCATTGGTCATTGGTCATTGGTCATTGGTCATTGGTCGAAAATCGTTTTAGTAAAGGGCGACCCGAGCAAATTGGGTGGACACCGTTGTTGATTAGTGCAAGCGGGTCGCCCCTACACAAGAACCAAAGTAGCATGATTATTCTTCTGCTGTTTTCACAGAAGGGGGTATTTGACTAGACACTTGATAAAATGTAGTCGTGGGTGGCTTGATAAATAAATGAGACATCTTCTCCAAAATCTGTTGATAAGCCTCATTTTGATTTTCATCCATGTCTTCGATATGATCCCAAAAGATAACGGCAATTCCTTTATCCGTTCCCGGTTCTCGCAGCATGTATGCCCCTTGGAATCCGTGAGTGTAGGTGGAGACGGCTTCTTCATAAAGCTGTTGGGCTTGTTCAAATTTACCGGGCTTAAATTCCCCGATCGCGACATAGGCATACTTGTGTTTGAGGAAATCTAGAAATTCGCTCATGCTTACACTCCTTATTGATTAAGTCAACAACCAAGGACAAATGACAAAGGACAAAGGACAAAGGACTACTTCATGTTGCCATCAATGTGGCAACTTTGTGCAGAAGTTGGGCAGGTTCTACGGGTTTGGGTAAGTAATCGTCAACGAGGGCGTTGAGTTTTTGCTGTTCATCGGCTGAGAGTGAGGATGTAATCAAAGCCAAAACTTTGATGTGTGCTGTTGTCGTCTTATGGTGGAGATAATAGCTGATCTCATATCCGTCCATTGCCGATAACTGCCAATCCACAATCACGGCATGGGGTTGCAGCAGTTCAATTTGCCTCACCGCCGTCGAACTTTCGATCAGCCAAACTAGATGATAACCCGCCGCCGTGAGAATTTCACAGATGGCTGTCGCACTAGCTTCATTATTTTCGATTAAAACTATACTCCCTGGCACCGAAGATCCCTTTCCCGATGAGGCGGGTGATTTGGTTCCTCCTGGAACAACCGATTGCAGGGGTAAGCAAACGGTAAAAATAGACCCTTTTCCCACAGTTGATTCAACTTCAATTGTACCGCCATGGAGTTCGACCAATTGTTGAGTCAGGGCTAGCCCTAAACCTGTACCTTCGTAGGTACGCTGATAGGTTTTCTCTAACTGCTGAAACTTTTGAAACATGAGGGGAATCTGTTCTTGGGGAATACCAATCCCCGTGTCTTCGATTTGAAACACCGCTCGATTCTGTTCTCGCCAACCCCTTAAAGTGACCTGACCACCAGCTGGGGTAAATTTTATCGCATTTCCCAATAAGTTAAACAGAATTTGCCGAAGTCGGCCTGGATCAGCCTGAAAGCGATCCTTGGGGGTAGGGACTTGCCAATCGAGGATTAATTCTACTTGACCAATGCTGGCTTTTTCTTTTAAGGATCGTAAGGTTTGCTGGGCAAGATATCGCAGGGAAAATTCGTTGATATTTAAAACGGCTTTTCCCGCCTCTAATTGGGAAAAATCAAGAATATCGTTAATTAGTGCCAGTAAGTGTTCCCCATTCTCTTGGATGGTTTGTAAATAACGCCGTTGTTTCTCAAGGGATACAGTTTTGCTACCTCCCTCCCCCAATGACCACCGCAATAATGTTGCCGATAGTCCAATTACACAAGTCAGGGGTGTCCGCAACTCATGACTCATCGCCGCCAGAAATTCACTTTTGGCATGGTTAGCGGCTTGTGTCGCTTGCAGTGCATCCCGAAGTTCCTGGGTGCGCTCAATCACTCGCTGTTCTAGGCTACTTTTTTGTTGGTGCAGTTGGGCATACAATTGAGCCTGGTAAATGGCAACTGCCAGGTGTTCGGCAATTTGCTTGAGAAACAGTTTTTCACTTTCTTGCCAGTGTCTGGGTGCAAAACATTGGTGGGCAATTAGTAATCCCCAGAGGCGATTTTGGACGAGAATCGGCGCGACTAACTTGGCTTTAACTTGGGTTTGTCGCAGCAGTTGGAGTAAGCAGGGAGAATCGCTGTAGGCAGTTTCAATATCATCAATCGCCCCAGTAAATCCTTGGTGATATTTGGTGCGACAGTTGGAAACATAGAGGGCGCAGTCCTTTTCCTCTCGCCAATTGATGACAGAACCAATTTCATCCGAATAGCGGGATTCATAGGTTACACAACCCTCATCCTGTTGTGAGGGAGGCGGTGAAGTTAGAGAGTTGGCGTTCTCTAATTCATCTGTGAAATTCTCAACCTCAGTTTGATTGCCCTTATTCCTAAGGTTAACTAAATCGCCGTCAAATTGATAGATTAATAATCTATCCACGTTCAAAAAATGGCGCACCTCATCAACAGCCGTGGAGAGGATAACGGGTAATTCTAAACTTTGACGGATGTGAGTGGTAACCTGGTTAACTAGCCGTTCCTGTTCAACCTGTTGGCGTAGGGCTGCTTCAATGGGTTGACCAACCTCACAGTAAGGATGGATGGATTCGTTGCTGATTGGATTAGCGGTGAGTATGTCCATCAACAACAGCGTAAATTCACTCTGGATATCCCCTTGGTTCGGTTCTGGATAGGTTTGGATAAGCTTGAAGATATGCAGAATCTGGGGTTGGCGGGTGAACTGTTGAGTGAGTTGATCGAGAAAACTTGCGATCGCGTCTGACTCAAAGGTTAACCCAACCTGATACAGGCTTGAATGAGCATTTGTCTCAGTTTCCCCCTGTGACTCGATTGGAGTCGCGATGAGCAAGGCGCGGAACACTGGAGACACCAGCACTGTAAATCGTTGCACCTGTTGATCTAGACCCACGGATACAATGGGCAAGTCCTGCGATCGCAAGAGTACAGCTTTCCTACCAACTTTTACCTGCATCTGCTGCAATAACTCTTGCAGCCGCTCGAACATTGCCATTGGCAATGTTCGGCTAAATCTTGGATTTCCCAATATCGCCATGAGTTTGGTCTAGTTTAAGCAAGTGACAATGCTTCACCTCTGATTCGGTGTAAGCGGAGCCTCTATTCGATGCTATCCAAGATATAGCGATTTATTTATAACATCTTTATTAAAATTTCT
>NZ_JBKHHI010000249.1:0-9800 GCF_046539235.1 Coleofasciculus sp. | reverse complement strand
ATGGTAAGGGTTGATCAAAATCAACGCCGGATTCTCCCTCTGTCGCTATCATGGAATTCACTTCTAAGACAGACTGATTGGATCAGCTAGCCACACCCACAGGCTTACCGGAGTGCAAGAATGTGGAAATACCTGGTCTAGGGCTTGTGCGATCGCGCCGTTTGGTCTGCTAGGAAGGACATATCAAACCGAACCAGTGCAACGGTGTCAGATTGATTTGGGGTAGCATCTGGGCAACTATTCACAGGCAAGCCTGGTCGGTGATGTAAACCGATGTTACCGTCAACCATGACCAATTGGTCAGCCATTTATCCCTATACCCCTCATATCCTGGTTGTCTGGCTGGGGGTTTTTGCCTTAGTCGCCCTACTCACTGGGTTAATCTCCATTGGGATACGTCAATCCCTCTCACATTTATGTCAACGGTCTAAAGCCTTGACAAATTCTCTCAACTCTGATTCAGAGTTGCATGCCTTATTTGAGGCGATGACGGAACTGATTTTCGTCAAAGATCGCCAAGGACGTTATCTGAAAATTGTCTCAGCAAATCCAGACTTGTTAGGTCAACCGGTTGAAGCGATGCTGGGCAAAACGGAGTATGATATTTTGGCGCGATCGCAGGCGGATCAGTTTGTCGGGTATATTCGCCAAGCCTTAGACAGCCAACAGACGGTTCAGGTTGAGTATCGTCTCACCTTGGCGGATCGAATGGTTTGGTTTGCAGCCAGTATTTCACCCATCTCCAAAGACTCCGTTCTCTGGGTAGCACGGGATATTACCGAACATAAACAAACCTTAGAAGCGTTGCGAGCCAGCGAAGCGCAGTATCGAGATTTAGTCGAAACCCCCAATTGCATTATTTTACGGTGGGATGTTCAGGGAAAAATTAAATTCATTAATCGTTATGGTCAGACCTTTTTTGGCTACGATGACGATCAACTCCTAAATTCTTCTCTAGTCGGAACTCTCGTCCCGAATACGCCGCGATCGCAACGGATGCTGTCTATCTTGATTCGAGCTATCCGTAAACGTCCAGAACGCTATCGGATCAGAACCGTAGAAACCATTCATAAGACAGGGAAAACGGTTTGGGTGACCTGGGCAAATAAACCAATTTTCAATGAGGAGAGTGAATTAATTGAAGTTCTCTCAATTGGCACGGATGTGACAGAACGCAAGCAAGCTGAAGCCGCCTTGAGAGAAAAAGAGGAATATTTACGATTAGTTATCGATAATATCCCGCAACAAGTCTTTTGGAAAGATATCAACTTAGTTTTTCTCGGTTGCAATAAAAAGTGGGCAAAGACAGCCGGGTTAGACAATCCAGAGGTTGTGGTCGGTAAAACAGACTATGATTTACTGCCTAGTCGAGACATTGCTGAACTCTACCGCCAGCAAGATGCGCGGGTGATTAGCCGGAATCAAGCCGAATTTCATGTTGTCGAAACCAAACAAAAACCCCCCGTTGATGGACAAACGGTTTGGCTGGATGTGAGTAAAATTCCCATCCATGATGCCCAAGGTAACGTGGTTGGCGTTTTAGGGGTATTAGAAGATATCACCCAGCGTATTCAAGTTGAGAAACAGCGCCTGCAAGCGGAAGCTGACTTGCGGGCGGAGCAAGAAAAGTCGGAACGCCTGTTATTAAATATTTTGCCCGAGGCGATCGCCGAGCAATTGAAACAAAATCACAGTACCTTAGGCAAGTACCACGGGGAAGCCCTAATCGCTGAACAATTTGACGATGTGACAATTTTGTTTGCGGATATTGTTGGGTTTACACCTCTATCCAGCCGAATGCCACCGACGGAATTGGTTCAATTACTCGGAACCATTATCTCCACGTTCGACTTGCTGTCTGAGGAGTATGGGTTGGAGAAGATTAAAACCATTGGTGATGCTTATATGGTTGCCTGTGGTCTACCCTTACCCAGATTCGATCATACTGAAGCGATCGCGGATATGGCATTAGAGATGCAACGGGTGATTACTCAATTTCGCATGGATACCGGAGAAGCGTTTCAACTGCGGATTGGTATTAACACCGGACCTGTGATCGCTGGAGTCATCGGGATGAAAAAGTTTATTTACGATCTGTGGGGGGATACGGTAAATGTCGCCTCACGGATGGAATCCCAAGGAATTTCTGGGGGAATTCAAGTTACTCAGGCGACGTATGAGCGGTTAAAGGATCGCTATACCTTGGAAAAACGCGGGGTGATTGAGGTGAAGGGCAAAGGAGAAATGCTCACCTATTGGCTGACGGGGAAAGGGTGATTGGGGATTTGTCCTTTGTTCATGGTTCATTGTTGATGGTTCATTGCTAATCCTCTTCCCCTCCTCCTCCCTCCAACAAGGGCGGGTTTAGTTAAGTGAGTAGGGGCTTGGTTACCAATTCACTACTTAGATTTTGTCAAGCACTTGCAAAAAATATTTACATTGTGTTACATTTATTAATGTCAGACGAAAACAAAGGAGACAAGCAAATGACTACACGCGGTTACAGCGTCGAAGAAGGAGACAGACTGAATAACTTTGCGATCGAACCCAAGGTTTATGTCGATGACACGCCACGCACTGGCTGGACACAATACGCGGAAAACCTCAATGGACGTCTAGCCATGATTGGCTTCGTGTCACTCTTGGCGGTAGAAGCGCTGAGTGGACAAAGCTTGATTGGCTGGTTTACTAACCTCTAGACATCAGAGAGCGCACTCGTTTAACCTTGTCAGGAGAGACATAATGAAAACTGATTTTGACTCTTTCACGAACAAAGACCTATTTAGACCCGTTATTTTTCGGACTGATTTTAACAACTTTGATTCTCTAACACTGAACCAAGCTTGGTCATTGTTTTTTACCGCGGGTCAAGAAGATAAAGTCCTAGGACTAGAGCCGGAATTCGGTCGATTTTTCAACAACCTGTTAATCGCCGTTGGAGTGACGGGAACTCTTGCAGCACTCTTTATCAGTACCATTAACTAAGCTGGTGTATCCAGTTGGTTTCCGGTCAACCTTAATAGGTTTCCGACAAGTCCTGGTTATAATGACCAGGACTTAAATAATATATTAGAGGATTCTCCCTAAATTGTTCTATACCCCTCCCTGGTATTTTCAGCCGCCCTACAGTTTGCTTTAATAAAGAACCAGATTCAGCCCGGTCAGAAACAGCATTCAGTGGGAGGGAAAATCCAAAGCCACTATGACAGCAGAAGAACTTTTGCGGCAATATGCTGCTGGAGAACGGTATTTTCGTGGCGTCAACTTACGTGGCGTCTTTCTCAGGGGGGTTTCCTTAAAACAAATAGACTTAAGATGGGCTGATTTGAGTCAAGCCTCTTTAGTGGATGTTAATTTCTCTGAGGCAAATTTACACGGTGCCAAACTGAACGACTCTCTGCTCATTTCCGCCAAGTTTAATCAGGCAAATTTAACCCAAGCTAATTTTACATCGGCTATTTTAATTTTAGCCAACTTGAGCCAGACGTCGTTAAACCAAACAAACTTCCAAAACGCCAACTTGAGCTTGGCAAATTTCCAGGCGGCTTCTCATTGGAGTTCAGCGCATCTTCAAAGCGCCATCCTTAAAGGAGCGATTATGCCTGATGGCAAGGTTGTTGGCAAAATGAAGGGGTGGAAAAAGCGTCACTCAGTTGTCAATGTATTAAACTTCAATGTCGCTGACTTAAGCTAGGTTTGTCGTTGCACGAACTATGCCATAAGTGCTGACATCGCTGATTACAAACGTTGAAGTCAGTGACATTTGTCAGAGAAACGAGAACAATAACTTATGTTCCCTGTTTCTGGTTCCCTGTTCCCCGTTTCCTGTTCGCCGTTTGCCAAAAGATGCCCTCTAGGGGTATTGCAAATTATTAGGAAAACTTGTTGGATTTAATTGGGTATAGTACGAGAACCGCCAAAGGTAATCAATGAGGAAACCACTATTCATTTTCGCGAGTCTGATGGTCTTGACAACTGGGACGCTAGTGGGCTGTTCCCAGACTGAAACCACCAGCGAGACTCAGACACAAACAGAAACTCAGAGTGCAACTCAAGCAAGTCAAGGGAGTGGAACCCTAGAAATCCGGGCGAATGGAGAAGATTTTGTCCGTCAGGGTTTCACGTCAAAAGACGGCTGGAAAATCTCCTTTGACCATGTATACGTCAACTTAGCCGATATCACCGCTTACCAAAGTGATCCGCCGTTCAATGCTGAGGCGGGTAGCAAAGTGCAAGCGAAAGAAAAAGTGGTTCTGGACAAAACCCACACCGTTGATTTAGCCGCAGGTGGGGAAGATGCCGAACCCATTCTCGTGGAAGAAGTTGCCGATGCCCCTGCCGGACAATATAATGCTTTATCCTGGAAAATGGTCAAAGCTGATCAGGGACCGGCTGAAGGTCAAACCCTAGTGATGATGGGGACAGCCGAGAAAGAGGGGCAAACCATTGACTTTACCATTGCCCTAAATCAGCCCTTAGAATTTGTCTGTGGGGAATTTGTCGGCGACGAACGCAAGGGAATTCTTGCTCAAGGTGATACCGCCGACTTGGAAGCCACGTTCCACTTTGATCACCTCTTTGGTGATGCAGGTGCACCCGCTGATGATGAGATTAATACTGGTGCGTTGGGGTTTGAACCGCTGGCGACTCTAGCCAAAGACGGCACACTAGAGTTAGACCAAGAGCAGCTCAAGTCGGGACTCTCCCCAGAAGAATACCAGAAACTTCAGGAAATTCTTCCCAGTTTAGGTCACGTCGGTGAGGGTCACTGTGAAGAAATCCAAACCGTTGCCAACAAATCGAGTTAAATTGATCATTTGTCTTATGTCCTTTTGCGATAAGGAAAATCATCACGAACAATAAAGAGGAGTTATGGGTCGCGAACTGGGTTTTAACCGTTTCTAAGACATTAAGAAAATGTGAGCGATGAAGAGTAAATTTTTAGTCCCCCTTATCCTAATGTTAGTCATGAGCTGGTCAGCTAAAGCGACGGCTCATGGTGCCAAGATTAACTATGAAACTACCCAGGCGATTAAAATTGATGCGGCTTTCGATAACGGCGAACCCATGTCCAATGCCCAAGTTACGGTTTACTCTCCCCAAGATCCTTCTACTCCTTGGTTGCAAGGAACCACCGACGAAAATGGTAGCTTTGTCTTTGCTCCCGATCGCTCGCAATCGGGAGAATGGGCGGTTCAGGTTCGCCAAGCGGGTCACGGAGATTTAATTAATATTTCTCTGGGTGAGAGTGAATCAGCAACAGAGAACACCGCAGATAGTCAAGTGATGAGTACTCAATCCAAGAATGACTCCTTCACACCTATCCAAATTGTGGTTATGGCGGTTGCGGTGATCTGGGGTTTTGTCGGTACAGCACTCTATTTTGCCCAAGGAACAAAACAGGCTAAGTAGGTGGTCACAATTAGGTGAGAATTGTTCATTGTTCATTGTCAAAAAAATCAACAATTAGATCAGGGCGGGTTTTGAACAAATGTTATCATCAATCATGAAACGTAAGTCCATAAACCCGCCCCTACAAGTCAGGATGTGTTTTGAATAAATGTTATCATCAATCATGAAACGTAAGTCCCTAAACCTGCCCCTACAAGTTAGGGCGGGTTTTGAATAAATGTTATTATCAATCGTGAAACGTAAGTCCCTAAACCCGCCCCTACAAACCCGGTTCTATCGAGGGTCGTGAAGGGTTCCGCGCCCTGCCCTCTTGCCGAAGTGAAGGGTCAAAACTACAGAAAAATTATGCATATTCCTGACGGTATCCTGCCTGCTTCTGTCTGTATCACAGGTTACGCAGCGACAGGAGGTTTCACTTGGTACTCCCTGCGCCAAATTAACCGAGATCCGAATCCCCAAGAGAATATTCCCAAAGCATCCCTACTCACAGCCGCCTTTTTTGTCGCCTCTTGGATTCACATTCCTATCCCACCGGCGAGTGTCCATTTGATTCTGAATGGGTTGTTAGGCACAATTTTGGGATATTATGCGTTTCCAGCCATTCTCATCGGTTTATTCTTTCAAGCGATTATGTTTCAGCATGGTGGTTTATCCACTCTAGGAGTAAACGCTACAATGTTTGGCGTCCCAGCACTTTTGGCGTATCATCTATTTCAATTGCGCCTAAAATTCGATAAAGATAATCGAGTGGTAACGGGTATCTTTGCCTTTGTCGGTGGGGCGGGAGGTTTGGGAATAGCTGCCCTGGTATTTTTTGGTTTGGTTATTACTAATATTCCCGCAAATATAGATGCGTCAACCGAAAAAACGGCAATTTCCGGATTGGTATTGGCTCATATCCCACTCATGGCAATTGAGGGCGCGTTTACGACAGCCGTGGCTCTGTTTTTGAAACAAGTCAAACCTGAATTGTTGGGGAGTTGATGAAACACGGACTGGATTTTTACGCCAATTTAGACTCTCCGATTCATCGTTGGGAACCCCGTTGCAAACTAATTGGCTTATTTAGCTTAATTTTTGCGTTTTCATTCGTTGAACATTTGAGTTTGCTTCCAGGGCTGTTGATGGTGACGCTGGTGTATTATCGCCTCTCCAGATTACCCCTCTCGTTTTTGCGATCGCGGCTACGCTACCCCGGTTTTTTTTTGCTGGCGATTACTCTGCTTTTACCGTTTACCGTTGGTAGTACGGTAATCGTTCAGATAGGTATTTTGAGTCTATATCAAGAGGGAATCGTGGCGCTAGCGCTGATTGCGACTCGATTTTTATGTATTCTCACCGTGAGTTTAATTCTCTTTGGTACAGCCTCGTTTTTGAGTACCGTCAAAGCCATGCGATCCCTGGGACTTCCGGCGGTATTAGCGGATATGACGCTATTGACATACCGCTATATCGAACAGTTTGGTGAAGATTTAACCAAAATGAAACGAGCGATACAACTGCGGGGGTTTCGAGCGACTCGTTTCTCGCGCCGCAATCTGAATGTGCTGGCGTCTCTAGTGGGTAGCTTATTGGTTCGCAGTTACAACCAATCCCAGCAGGTTTATCAAGCGATGATATTACGAGGGTACGGTTATACCCTGAAACATCGTAAACCGCCTAGTAGCATAAATCGGGTTTCTCGTGGGGATTTAATTGCGGTGGGGATCACCTTCGCGATCGCCCTTGGGTTCGTTGTTGCTGAAATTTGGGTAGAAAGGCGGTAGTAAACAGAAAAATTTTATCCAATCCTTACCAATGACGAATGACAAATGACATAAACAGACGAATTATGAGACCACAACAACAACTTGTATCTAACCCAGACAGTGCTAGAGAACCGGCGATCGCGATTTCGGGTTTAAGTTTCTCCTATCCGGATAGACCTGAGGTTTTAGAAGAGGTTAATTTTAATATATATCCTGAAGAACGAGTCGGTTTAATTGGACCCAATGGTGCGGGTAAAACAACGCTATTCCTCTCAATTTGCGGTATTTTAACACCAAACTCTGGAGACATTGACTTATTTGGAAAACCTGTCGTTGTGGGTGAGTTTCGCCCGGAAATTGGCTTAGTGTTTCAGAATCCCAATGACCAGTTATTATTACCATCAGTATGGGAAGATGTCGCCTTTGGTCCACAGAATATGGGGATGTCAGGGGATGAGGTCAATGATCGCGTTCAAGATGCACTTTCTTTGGCTGGTGTGGAAATGCTCTCAGAACGAGTACCGCACAATCTTTCTGGGGGTGAGAAATGCATGGTTGCGATCGCGGGCGTGTTAGCCATGCGTCCCCAATTGGTTCTGTACGATGAACCCAGTGCGAACCTAGACATGCGCTATCGTCGTCGCGTGATCAACTTTCTCCAAACCGCCCAGCAAACCATTCTGATTTCTTCCCATGATTTAGAACTAATTATCGAAGTGTGCGATCGCGTGCTTTTACTGGATGAAGGACGAATTATTGCTGATGGAACTCCCCAGCAAGTTATGGCTAATGAATCGTTAATGAACGCTCATGGTTTGGAGATGCCGCACTCCCTGCGTCTTCATCATCAGTAACTGAAAACTATAGCGTCAGAGTTCTGAATCTGCGATCGCACCTATTTAGGGTCTGCTGAATAAGTTTTGTGGTGGGGAGAGGCAACACCTCGACTTCGCTCGGTGTGTCATAGGGAATAGGCTTTCTTGCAATGGTTTCAACATCTCGACTGCGCTCGATGTTGACCCTGAGCGAAGTCGAAGGGTCAACCCTCTGTTGATGTAAAATTCGGCGCTGAGGTCGGCAAAAATTCCAGGATGCAAGAGGGTGCGCTTCGTTTTATTAACAACTGGTAGGGGCGACCCGCCTAGCTTAATGAACAACACCAGTCCCCTTAATTACATCGGGTCGCCCTCTCCTCCACCCTCTGTTTTTGTCAGACTACTTGCACGTTATGGTAATACAAAAATCCCTGACCTAAAGGATTAAGTCAGGGATGATAGTGTGAGGAGTGCATAAAAAAATGGACGGGGGCTAGGTTGGATGCCTAACCCAGGTTTCAAAGCCTTAGACTTTCTGCTTACCTTTACGACGAGAAGCAACTCCTAGAGCAGCGACTAATCCTAGTCCAGCTAATGTTGCGGGTTCAGGAACCGTTTCACTGATTGGGTCAGATAAATTACCGTTGAAGAGATAGTTATTCGATTGTCCACCTCCCGTTAGCGAAGCGGTAATTAAGTTGCCGTTAATTACCGCATCGTTAAAGTCGAAAGCAGCGAAAGGCGCTAAAATACTACCTTGTATTCCGATGCCACTGGCTGACAGATCCCTAGCTTCATAGAAGTTGTAGATAACGTTCTGTCTCTGATCAATACCACCCTTGAAATCAAAGCCAAAGTTTTGTAATGATGCTTCGTCTCCACTAACATTTACAATGATAGTCGAACCTGGATTTACATCAATGTTGAAGCTGTTGGCAGTGCTTAAATCAGAGGCATTGAGATGAAAAATGTTTTCGTCTTCATCTGAGCCCGCTAACGTAATTCCACCATAAGCTATTTCTGTTGTACCCGTCGCCTCTAACCCTCCTAAAAATTGAGATAATGCTTGTAATTCCTGACTAGCTGCGGCGAAGTCAATGGGGTTATCTTGGCGAAGGGTTCCCCCATGCTCAAGGGTTACAGACGCAAGTTCTGCTGTTTCCCCGTAAACTGCATTGCCTCTAACTTGACCATTTTGAAAGACTAAATTTTTACCAACAATCAAGACATCGCCGTTGTTCCCGTCTTGAGGCAGATTCATTCCTGCATAAAAATCTGATAATGTGACATTTCCGCCAATGGCGACCTTTCCCTCAGCATCAGTATTGCTTTGATTCACATCGCCTAGCACAAATATATTATAGTCAGAAGCGATTCCGAGATTAATTGCATTAGCCTGGGTAGATAATCCTAGTACCATCGTCGCCGCAATTGAGAAGGGAGCTACCAATTGTCTTATGCGCGAAAAAGTTTGAGTATTCATCTGTAAAATTCAACTGTGTAAGGAACTCTGAGTTTTAGGTATGACTTTTAAGTAAGTCCGTTGTGTTAGATGCTGAACCTAACCTTTGCTCAGTTGTTTTAATCTTATTCAACAAACTGACTAGATGTCAGTATAAATGAAAGAAGATCATCAAGTCTTCATGCTTTTGAGTAACTTGATGAAACTCTAGTGAATTTTCACCCAGGGCAAAAAATACGAATAAAGTGGTAGCGTTAGTGAAGCCTAGAACGTCGGTCTAGCAATAAGTTATCCTCCTTCCGTCCCCCTTTTTGATCCCCCTCCCGTCCCCCTTAAAAAGGGGGAAGCCAGATGTTGCTTCGC
>NZ_JBKHHI010000248.1:0-9805 GCF_046539235.1 Coleofasciculus sp. | reverse complement strand
TGCATGCAACGTCTCTACCATAAGATGCGTCCTAACCGCTATGGCGATTGCTATATATTGAACAGTTGGGATTGAATCGCTATACGTTAATTCATTATCCCAAAGCCTTAATTCATACATGGTTAGCTTGGCAAGAAACGCCAGCAATGCCCATGGAACAAGCCATTACCGCCCAGGTACTGAGTTATAATGCTGAAATCGCCAACAAAGTCGTTGAATGGTTAAAACGTCTGTTTGAGTTAGCGGACGTTTAAAATAAATATGGCGAATCAAACGTTAAAGACAAATAACGAATGCCGAATGACAAATGACGAATGACAAATGACAAATGCCACGCATCTTTGACAACATAGAACAATCGCTGTTACCGACATTACGGGATACACTGAAAATTTCCCAACGGGCTGACTTTTGTGTCGGCTATTTTAATCTGAGAGGGTGGCGTAAAATTGATGATGCGATTGAACAGTTTGGCGGTGGTGAAGGGGGTTGTTGTCGGCTGTTAATTGGGATGCAGCGCTTACCGAAAGATGATGTGCATTCGGCGTTGGCGTTGGGGTATGAAGATAGAGGGATTGATAATAGCACAATTATCCGTTACAAGAAACAAATTGCTCAAGAATTTTGTGAACAATTAACCTGGGGCGCACCCACGAATGAGGATGAAGCAGGTTTGCGCCGATTGAGTCAGCAAATTAAAACCCAGAAACTTATTGTTAAATTATTTCTGAGATATCCGCTTCATGCCAAATTGTATCTGATTCATCGCCAGGATATCAATAATCCCACGATTGGCTTTTTGGGTAGCAGTAACCTGACATTATCGGGGTTACAATACCAGGGCGAGTTAAATGTTGATATTCTAGACCATGATGCTTGTCAAAAGCTACAGATATGGTTTAATCAGCGTTGGGATGACCGCTGGTGTATTGATATTTCCCAAGATTTGGTGGAAATCATTGATCAGAGTTGGGCAAGAGATAAGTTAATTCCGCCTTACTATATTTATCTGAAGATTGCCTATCATTTATCTCAAGAAGCTAGGGCGGGGTTATCGGAATATCAGATTCCCCGTGATTTTCGCCATCAGTTATTTGACTTTCAAAAAGCCGCCGTCCAAATTGCTGCCCGTCATTTAAACCGTCGGGGTGGGGTATTGGTGGGAGATGTTGTCGGGTTGGGGAAAACGTTAATTGCTTCGACGTTGGCTAAGATTTTGGAAGAGGATTTTTTCTTGGAAACTCTGATTATCTGTCCCAAGAACTTAGTGACAATGTGGCAGGATTATGTTCACCGCTACGGGTTACGGGCAAAAGTCCTGTCCTTCAGTCGGGTGCAGATAGAGTTACCCAATGAACGCCGTTATCGGGTGGTATTAATTGACGAGAGTCATAATTTGCGGAATCGAGAGGGGAAGCGGTATCGGGCAATTCAGGAGTATATTGCGCTGAATGAAAGTCGCTGTATTCTGTTGACGGCGACGCCTTATAACAAAACCTATTTGGATTTATCCAATCAACTGCGTTTATTTGTTCCTGATGATCAGGATTTAGGGATTCGTCCCGAAAAACTGCTGAGTGAGTTGGGGGGAGAAATCGAATTTAGCCGCAAACATCAAGCCCCCGTGCGTTCATTAGCGGCGTTTGAAAAGAGTGAGTATCCCGATGATTGGCGAGAATTGATGCGGCTGTATATGGTGCGTCGAACTCGCAGTTTTATTCAGGAAAATTATACGGAAGATGATGAACTAGGGCGCAAATATCTCACGTTTCCGGATGGGAGACGGGCATATTTTCCCCTGCGCCAACCCCAGACGATTAAGTTCAGCTTGGGCGCGGGGAATGATCCCTATGGGGCGCTTTATTCAGAGGAGATGGTTAATCTGCTGAATTCCCTAAATTTGCCTCGATATGGATTGGGGAATTATGCGATATCAGAAAAGTCAGCTAAGGGGAAATCCTTAACCCTTGCGGAAGCGGTACAGCTAAAAGGGTTATCTCGCGCTGGGAAACGATTGATGGGATTTTGTCGGACTAACCTATTTAAGCGCTTAGAAAGTGGTGGGGTAGCCTTCTTGCAATCCATTGACCGCCATATCTTACGCAATTATATTTTCTTGCACGCGATCGCACAAGGCTTACCTTTACCCATTGGTTCCCAAGAGGCGGCGCTGCTGGATACTCGCACCAATGATGAGGATATGGATTCGGTGATGGGAACGTTGCTGGATTTCGATGATGAGGAAGAAGTCACCGGGGAAGAATTATTATCTCAAACCGAAATAGACTATCGCCAACGGGCGGCGCTGATTTATCATGAGTATTCGACTCGGTATCAGCGGCGGTTTAAGTGGCTGCGTCCTCAATTATTTAAGGCTTCGCTGAAAAAAGATTTACTTGCTGATGCGAAAGCCTTAATCAGTCTCCTGAATCAATGTGGGGAGTGGGATGCGAATCAAGACCCAAAATTGGCGGCGTTAGTTCAGCTACTCGGTGAGGTTCATCCCCAAGAAAAGGTGTTGATTTTTAGTCAGTTTGCGGATACGGTACATTATCTGACTGACCAACTCCAGCAACGGGGAATTGATAAGGTTGCAGGGGTTACCGGGAATTCTGCTAACCCGGCTGAAATCGCGTGGCGTTTTAGTCCCGTCAGTAACGATAAGTCCGTCTCCTCTGAGGAAGAATTACGGGTTTTAATTGCTACCGATGTCCTCAGTGAAGGGTTAAATTTGCAAGACTGCGCCATTATTGTTAATTATGACTTACCTTGGGCAATTATTCGCCTAATTCAACGGGCGGGAAGGGTAGACCGAATTGGTCAAAATGCGGCGAAAATTCTTTGCTATTCGTTTTTACCCGCAGCGGGAGTGGAACGGATTATTCGGCTACGAGAACGGTTGCGTCAACGACTGCAAGAAAATGCGGAAGTGGTTGGGACAGATGAGGCGTTTTTTGAAGAGGATGCGAATGAACAAACTCTATTAGATTTGTATCACGAGAAGTCTGGGATTCTTGATGGCGATGAGGATAACGAAGTAGATTTGACTTCGGAAGCCTATCAAATTTGGCAGAATGCGACTCAGAATAATCCCACGCTGAAAAAGCAGATTGAAACCTTAGCAAATGTGGTCTATTCCACCCGCAAGCATACACCTACCACTAGCCAACCGGAAGGGGTATTACTGTATATGAAAACGGGCGAAGGTAATGATGCCTTAGCTTGGATCAATAAGCAGGGTAAAAGTGTTACCCAGTCTCAGTTTGAGATTATGAGAATGGCACGCTGCGAACCGGAAACTCAGGCAATTGACCGTCATCCTTCCCATCATGATTTAGTCCAAAAGGGGGCGGAACTAATTGCGGAGGAAGAGAAAAGTACCGGGGGTCAATTGGGGCGTCCTTCGGGGGCAAGATTTCGTACCTATACACGGCTGAAACGGTATGCTAACGAGATGCCTTTGTTAGCGACGCCAGATTTACATAAAGCAATTGACCAAATTTATCGTTATCCCTTGCGACAGTCAGCGATTGACCGCTTGAATCGGTCGTTGAAAAGTGGGATGGATGACCAACAGTTTGCCGAGTTAGTTGTGGCGCTGTATTTAGATGACCGTTTGTGTTTTGTTCAGGAGGAAGGGAGAACTCAAGACCCGGAAATTATTTGTTCGTTAGGATTATTTCAAGGATAAGCTAGGTAATCACCATGACATCACTCACTATTCCAGAAACCCAATTAACCCTCGCCGAGTTTTTGGCACAACCGGAAACCAAGCCAGCCAGGGAATATGTCAACGGTAAAATTTACCAAAAGCCCATGCCTCAAGGAGAACATAGTGTTTTACAAGGTAGTTTAGTCACTGCCATTAATCAAGTAGCGATACCCGATAAGTTAGCCTATGCCTTTCCCGAATTACGCTGTACCTTCGGTGGACGTTCGATTGTTCCCGATGTATCCGTTTTTACCTGGGAGCGTATTCCGCGTAAAGCTAATAACCGGATTGAGAATAAATTTAAAATTGCCCCAGATTGGACGATTGAAATTCTCTCTCCTGACCAATCCCCTAGTCGGGTGATTGATAATATTCTGTTCTGTTTAAATCATGGAACCAAGCTGGGGTGGTTTATTGAACCGGATGATGAATCGGTTATGGTCTTTCAACCGAATCAGTTACCTGTTGTCAAGTATAAGACAGATAGTTTACCCATTCTTGATAGTTTAGGCAATTGGCAGCTTACGGTAGCGGATGTGTTTAGTTGGTTGAATTTGGATTAAAATACAAACCTGTATCTTTTTGTGAGAATATGGTTCAAACAATTCAAGCTAGAGATGTCACGCTAGGACAATTAGAAACTCACTTCCAGCTTCAGCGAGTTGAGGATGAACAGTTCTTCCCAGAATGGCATGGTGATTTACCCGAACTTACCGACTGGCAAAACCAACTCTTAGAACAAGTCCGTTCGGGCTATTTCAATTTACTCAAACAACCCCCTTTACTCGAAAAACCTATCAACCTCGCCGTTGTCTCCCCGTTATTATTTATCGGACAATTTTATCTATCGCCTTGGAATTTAAGAGCCGAGAGTAGTGTCCAAATCTCTGCTCAAGACGAAGAACGCGGAATTATTGTTAAAGGGAATCTTGACACCTTGGTTCTTAAGGACAAACTTTGGGTGATGGTGATTGAATCCAAACAAGCTAATTTCTCTGTAGAGGCTGGATTAGCGCAAATTCTCGCCTATATGCTAGGGAACCCTAATTCAGCACAACCGAGTTTTGGCATGATTACGACTGGGGGAAGTTTTCTTTTCCTGAAAGTTGTCAAAGACACTACCCCTCTGTATGCTATGTCTGATTTGTTTGGAATTGGCAATCGCCAAAATGGTTTGGGTGATGTCCTCAGAATTTTAAAGAAACTGATTTATCTATCTAGTTCTGCTAATTTGGAATAGATAGTGGTACCTCGATAAGGGCGCACGTTAATCCAAGGGCGCACGTTAATCCAAGGGCGCACGTCGGTGCGCCCCTACGCCAAAATGTTTCACGCCGATTGTCAGCGCTTAAGTGTTTAGGGCGAAGACAGCGCAACTACAAACCTGTATCCTGATTTTTAGGAGATACGAATTATGCCCCTCAATTTTCAACGCACCCGTGATTTACTCTATAATTTCCAGTTTCATGAGTTGTTTATTGAAGAGTTGGGCTGGTATCAACCCTCCACGAAGAAAGCGGTATCTTTGGAGATTGAGGAGAAAACCTATCAGTATTACCGGATTGCGGAAGCGTCTGGGGTGGTTGTCTTTGAAGTGACGGGAGAGGATGGTACGATTCCAGAGGCAAAACATCGGGTGGCGATTCATAAAGAATTGACGGAGAAAATTGCGGAAAATTTGTTGATTTTTGTGGATAATGAGCGCAGCCGCAGTCTGTGGTATTGGGTGAAGCGGGAGGAGTCTAAGCGTTATGTGCGTGATCATTTATATGTGAAGGGTCAACCGGGGGATTTGTTTTTAAGTAAGTTGGGTGGGTTGGTAATTGATATTTCCCATCTGGAAGATGGTGAACCGTCGGTGGTTGAAGTTGCTCAACGGTTACAAAGTGCTTTTGATATTGAGCGGGTTACGAAGAAGTTTTATAAGGCGTTTCAGGAACAACATCAGGAGTTTCTTAGGTTTATCCAAGGGATTGATAGCGAAGGGGATTGTCGCTGGTATACGTCGGTTATTCTGAATCGCTTAATGTTTGTTTATTTCTTACAGAAGAAAGGGTTTATTGATGATGAAGATTTAGATTATCTGCAAAATAAGTTAGCCGAGAGTAAACAGCGGGGAGAAAATCGCTTTTTTCGGGAGTTTCTCCAAGCGCTATTTTTTGAAGGATTTGCTAAACCGGAATTTGAACGGGAACCGGAGGTGCAACGGTTAATTGGGCGGGTAAAGTATTTGAATGGGGGATTATTTCTTAAGCATCGGATTGAGCAAGAGTATCCGCATATTGCTATAGCAGATGAGGCGTTTGAGCAGATTTTGGATTTGTTTTCTCGCTATTCCTGGAATCTGGATGATACGCCAGGGGGTAAGGATGATGAGATTAACCCGGATGTGTTGGGGTATATTTTTGAGAAGTATATTAACCAGAAGGCGTTTGGGGCGTATTATACCCGCCCGGAGATTACCGAGTATTTATGCGATCGCACGATTAATAAGCTTATTTTAGATCGGGTGAATGCGACAATTATAGGAGATTCCTCTCCATCTGTCTCTAACCAGGGGGAAGGGTTTGCGGATATCAACGAACTACTGATTAAGCTTGACTCCCCGTTGTGCGATCGCTTAATCCACGATATCCTTCCTAATCTATCATTACTTGACCCGGCTTGCGGTTCTGGAGCCTTCCTCGTCGCCGCGATGAAGACGCTTATCTCAGTCTATACGGCGGTTATCGGCACCATCAAGTTAAAAGGCGATCGACGTTTGAAAGCGTGGTTAAATAAGATTGAGGCAAATCATCCCTCATTATCTTATTTTGTCAAGAAGCGGATTATTACCGATAACCTCTATGGTGTAGACATCATGGAGGAGGCGACGGAAATTGCCAAATTACGGTTATTTTTGGCGCTGGTTTCTTCCGCCCAGGAGGTTGAGGAGTTAGAACCTTTACCGAATATTGATTTTAACATCATGGTGGGGAATTCGTTAATCGGGTTGATTCGGGTAGATGAGGAAGGATTTGATACCGTTGGCGATTCCAAGTATAAACAGGGGAATTTACTGCAACCTCTAGCCGCCAGTAGTTATCGGCAGATTTTGGGCGAAAAGAACGAAAATATAGCGTTATACAAAAAACACGCTTTTCAGCCAGAAGATATTGAAGAAACCTCTCAGGATTCTCGATTGCAAATGCTGCGAAATGAGATTGAGAAGCTAAACCGTGATTCTTACACGAAGTTAAATCAGTTATTGTTGGATGAGTTTAGTAGTAAGTTAGGGATTAAGTATGAACAGGCGCAGTTGAAAGGGAAAGCGAAAAAGCGGGTATTGACGATTCAGGATATTGAAGCGCTGAAACCGTTTCACTGGGGCTATCACTTTGACCAGATTATAGAAGACAGAGGCGGATTTGATGCGATTATCACTAATCCACCATGGGAGATATTTAAGCCACAGGCTAAAGAGTTTTTCGCGCAATACAGTGCTATTGTGACTAAAAACAAAATGGACATCAATAAATTTGATCAGGAAAAGCAGAAATTACTAAAAAATCCAGAAATTGCTCAGGCTTGGTTGGAATACCAAAGCCAGTATCCATACATGAGTTCATACTATCGCTCATCAGAGCAGTATAAGAATCAAGTGTCAGTTGTTAATGGCAAAAAAGCGGGAACAGATATTAACCTATATAAGCTTTTTTTAGAACAGTGTTTTAACCTTCTAAAACCTTGTGGTGAATGTGGAATTGTTATTCCTAGTGGTATTTATACAGATTTAGGAGCCAAACAACTTCGAGCTATGCTTTTTGAGCAAACTCAAATCACTGGGTTATTTTGTTTTGAAAATCGCAGGGCAATTTTTGAAGGTGTTCATCGCAGCTTCAAGTTTGTTATTTTGACGTTTGAGAAGAATGGCATAACTCAAGAATTTCCAGCACAATTTATGCGTCATGATGTACAAGAACTTTCAAATTTTCCTGAACATGACAGTCTCTACATTAATGTTGATCTAGTACACAGCCTTTCTCCTGATTCTCTCTCAGTGATGGAGTTTAAAAATGAAACAGACATTCGTATTGCCCAAAAGATGAGCAAGTTTCCTTTACTGGGGGAAAAGATTCAAGGGAAGTGGAATCTGAAATTAAATTCAGAGTTTCACATGACGAATGATAGTCATTTATTCAATCCGCAGCCAGCAGCAGAGAGATTACCTCTCTATGAAGGTAAAATGATTGAGCAATTTAATCATACATTTGGCACAGCTAGGTATTGGATAGAAGAGTCAGCAGGGCGTGCAGCTATATTAGGACGAGAGGAAGATAAAGGACAGGCTTTAGATTATCAACATTATCGATCTGGTTTCCGTAAAGTAGCTAGATCAACTGACTCTCGCACTTTAATAGCAACAGTTATTCCGCCAAGTTTTCATTCAGAGAATTTTCAGTCCGTCTTGCGTTACTCGAAAAAAGTAGATAGTCCACTAAACAACGCTGAGTGTTTATATTTGGTATCCATTTGGAATAGTTTTGTTCTAGATTATGCACTTCGGTTTCGAGTATCCGCTAATGTTAATTTTTTCTACGTCTACCAACTCCCTGTCCCCCGCCTCACAGAAGGAGAACCCTACTTTAATGAAATTGTCGAACGCGCCGCCAAACTCATCTGCACCACTCCAGAATTCGATGATTTAGCCCAAGAAGTCGGACTCGGTTCCCATAAAAACGGCGTCACCGACGAAACCGAACGCGCCAAACTTCGCGCTGAACTTGATGGTATGATTGCCCACCTCTACAACTTAACCGAAGCCGAATTTAAACACATTCTCAGTACCTTTCCCATCGTTCCCGAAGAAACCAAACAAGCCGCCCTAGACGCCTATAAAACCCTTACCCCCCTAACTGGTGACGCAGAAATTATTCACCTCATCAACAAAGGCGAAAGCACCGAATTAGAATTCAAATCCTCCGCCCGTTGGGATATGCGGGAAAACAAGAAAAATAAGGAGATGGAACAGGTTATCCTCAAAACCGTTGCGGCTTTCTTAAACACCCATCACGGGGGAACAGTATTAATCGGCGTCAACGATGAAGGCAAAGTTATTGGCTTAAACCACGACTACCAAACCGTACAAAAGAAAAACCGCGACGGTTACGAACTCTTTCTCACCAACGACTTACTACTAAAAGAACTCGGTAAAGACATCGCCCCCTACATTCATATCACCTTCCACGAAATCGAAGGTAAAGACGTTTGTCGGATTAGCCTTGACCCCTCCCCGCGTCCCGTCTATGTTAAGCTCAAAGACGATAAAAGCGGTCAAACCAAAGAATGTCTGTTTATCCGCACTGGCAACTTAACCAGCCAACTGGATACTCCTAGTGAGATTCTCAATTATTGCCAAAATCGCTGGTTATAGCAGTAGACACATCGATTAGGACAAACGAACTGTTGTAGAGACGTTCCGGCGGAACGTCTCTACTAAATGATGTGTCCTAACCGCTATGGCGGTTGCTATAATATATTATTTCCAAATCGGGTCAGGTATATGGCAAAGGGCGCAAACATTGTACCCCGACAATACACTATAATCCCTATTTTCCACACAATGAACCAATTACCGTCTCGCCTCAAATCCGCTCAACCCTTCCGGTTCCTCATACTCCACCGCCACATCTTTCACCACAGCAGCAGAAGGACCCTGATGACACCAATTAATCATGTCCTCAACTCCTGATTTCTTCCCTTCAAACACCGCTTCCACTCGACCATCAGGCATATTTCGCACCCAACCATTCACACTGCATCGACGAGCTTTACTGGCTGTTGAAAGACGATAGCCAACGCCTTGAACTTCTCCAGAAATGAAAACGTGGGCGCGGATTTGTTCCTGTGATTGATTCGGCATTTTATTTTAACTTCGGTTGAATACTTACAGAAAAATAGGGCAGAAGGTAGAAGGCAAATGACAGAAGAAAATGATATAGCAGTTATCGGTGAGCTAGGGCGGGTTTTGTTGTGCCGTTATCGGTGGGGAAGGCGGGTTTTGTTGTGCCGTTATCGGTGGGGAGGGCGGGTTTTGTTGTGCCGTTATCGGTG
>NZ_JBKHHI010000247.1:0-9825 GCF_046539235.1 Coleofasciculus sp. | reverse complement strand
CAATGACCAATGACCAATGACCAATGACCAATGACCAATGACCAATGACCAATCATGAAAAAAGCACTAATTTGCGGCGTGTCCGGTCAAGATGGCGCTTATCTGGCTAAATTACTCCTCAACGAAGGGTATAGCGTCTGTGGTACATCACGGGATGCTCAAATGTCATCCTTTCAGAATCTAGTCCGCCTGGGTATCCGTGACCAAGTGAAACTAGAATCTGCCGCCCTGACAGATTTTCGCAGCGTTCTGCAAGTCCTGATGAAAAACCAACCGGATGAAGTCTATAACTTGGCGGGACAAAGTTCGGTGGGATTGTCGTTTGAACAACCCGTAGAAACTCTAGAAAGTATTTCTATTGGTACGTTAAATCTTTTAGAAGCGATTAGGTTTACGGGTGAACCTATTAAATTTTATAATGCGGGATCGAGTGAATGTTTTGGTGATATTGGCACAGAAGCGGCAGATGAAACAACTCCATTTCGCCCCAGAAGTCCCTATGCCGTGGCAAAATCTGCGGCTTTTTGGCAAGTGGCAAACTATCGCGAAGCTTACGGTTTGTTTGCTTGTTCCGGAATTCTTTTCAATCACGAATCTCCCCTGAGACCCCAACGATTTGTGACCCAAAAGATTGTTGCGGCAGTGTCTCGGATTGCCCAAGGTAGCCAAGAAAAGCTTTATCTGGGTAATGTTGAAATTAAACGAGACTGGGGATGGGCACCGGAATACGTTGAGGCAATGTACAAAATATTGCAACAAGAAGAACCCGATGATTATGTGATTGCAACGGGAGAGAGTTACACCCTAGAAGAGTTTGTGGTAGCGGCTTTTGATTCGGTCGGCTTAAATTGGCAAGATTATGTGATCACGGATAGGAGTTTGTTCCGACCAACCGATTTAGCAGTCAGTCGTGGCAATCCCGCCAAAGCTAGAGAAAAATTAGGATGGCAAGCTCAGTATAAAATGCCTGATATTGTGCGGATGATGGTTCAAGCCAAGCAAGATTCGGCAAAATAATAGCAAGGCTGTAACAATCATCGTTTCAGGCTTTTTTATTAGGGGTAATTTGCCAGAAATCATAAAATACACGCCTAGCGACTTGCTATATATCCGTAGGATAAGCTGTCATGCATTTAAATTGGGTATTATAGCACTACCGGGATACGTTAGGATATTATGTTTTGAGGGAAGAATTATTGATATTCTACAGGCTTGCTCAAAACTAAAATAGGTTACGTTTTGTATACACGCCTTAAACCCTCACCAATTACCCATGAAGATTTTGATGCTCTCTTCTACGTTCCCCTATCCCCCAACCCAAGGAGGGACTCAGGTAAGGACGTTTAATTTACTCAAACATCTCACTGGACATGAGATTACCCTACTCACTCAACGCGCTGACGATGTAACCGATGCTGACATTGAAGCATTACGAGAATGGGTGGCTGAGTTGGTCGTTTTTCCCCGTCCCACAACTTCCAGTCTGAAGGGAGGATTGTTGGGCAAGTTACAGCGCTTCGGTCAGTTTTTACAGCAGGGGATTCCTCCCAGTGTCCTCTCGATTTATTCTCCACAACTACAGGATTGGGTTGATCAGTGTGTCAAGCAGAATAACGTTGATGTAATTACCTGCGAGCATAGCGTTAATGAGATTTATGTGCGTCCGGAGTTTCGCGAACAACTGCGAACGGTTGTCAATATCCACAGTTCGGTGTACGCTTCCTGTCGCAATCAGTTGCAAACGGGTACAAGTGAGAATCTGTGGCGCGATCGCTTGAATCTGCCTCTACTGTATCGCTATGAACAGCGCTACTGTGCTAAATTCTCTCATATTGTGGTGACGACGGATGATGATCGCCAACAGATTCAGTCATTTAATCCCCCCAGTCAGATTGCCGTGATCCCCAATGGTGTAGACTTTAGCCAATTTCCTTATCGAACTGTTGATCCAGGTGGACATCGCTTAATTTTTATTGGCGCTATGGATAATTTAGCCAATATTGATGCGGTGAGGTTCTTAAGTTTAGAGGTATTTCCCGCAATTCAAGAACGGTATCCAGACACAACCTTAACTCTGGTTGGCGCACGTCCCACCTCTGAGGTATTAGCCCTGGGGAATAGTCCCGGTATTACGGTAACCGGGCGGGTTCCTTCTATGGCAGACTACTTACATCAAGCTACGGTATGTGTCGTCTCGATGCGAACGGGGTATGGGATCAAGAACAAAACCCTAGAGGCGATGGCTGCGGGCGTACCTGTGGTGGGAAGCGATCGCGGTTTGGAAGGACTTGAGGTTGATAGTCCCAATGTACCATTAAGAGCATTGAGGGCAAACTCGGTTTCCGAGTATGTCGATGCGGTGACTCGCTTATTTGAAGAGTCTCAACTGAGACCACAATTGTCACAAAATGGACGCCAGTTTATTGAGAATAATTATACATGGGAGCGAGCCGCCCAGCTTTATGAACAAGTCATACTAAATCCGGATTGACTACCTCCATTTTGATCGGGAGAAGGCAGAGGGCAGAGGGCAGAGTAATCCAAGGGGTAGAAGGAAAAAGTCTTCCAGGGATAAAGAGGATAACAAAAGCCGATTGAGTATAACCCAAGGGATTCGAGTTCCCTCCCCTTGACAAGGGCAGGGTTAGGCAGGGGTCATTTTTTAGCTTAAATTTCCCTTGAAGATATCCACCTCAAGGAATAGTCTGTCAATAATTTGTGATCAAAAATTAACAATAAATTATCTATATAAATAATTTATGATTAAAACCTTAAAATGTTTATATAATAAGGTAAAACTGTTTGATGAATATAGACATAATCCATTAGCAGATTTTAATAAATGCCATCTCAATTCATCATTAATTCCGATAAAACCGAATTTATGACTATTTTGCGGAGAATCTGAAGATTTATGAAAATTCTCATCCTCTCTGCCACATTTCCTTATCCACCCACCAGCGGCGGAACTGAGGTTAGAACATTTAACTTACTTAAGGCTCTGAGTGAGCGTCATCAGATTACCTTGGTGACTCAACGCACTGATGATATTTCCGAGACTGACGTAGAAAAGTTGCAGGAGTGGGTTGAAGAACTCGTTGTTTTCCCTCAACCCAATGTCTCAGAGAACAACAATGGATTGCGGTCAAAAATGCAGCGCTTGAGTACATTCCTGCAACAAGGAACGCCTCAAAGTGTCTTAAAACAGTACTCTCCGGAGATGCAGGAGTGGGTTAATCAGGCAATCGAGTCAGGAAATTTTGACGTGATCACCTGCGAACATAGCATGAATGAAATTTATGTTCGCCCCCAATGGCGAGAGAAGTTGCGAACCGTCGTCAATATTCATAGTTCCCTCTATCGGAAGCAGCGTCATCAGTTAGACGGCAAACCAGCGGATAAGCAGCTACGAGAGCAATTAAATTTACCTCTACTGCGTCGTTACGAAGAGCGATATTGTGGCAAGTTTACCAATATTGTCGTTGCGACTCCTAAAGATCGGCGTCAGATAGAGGATTATGAACCCGAGGGCAAGATTACGTTAGTTCCCAATGGCGTTGATTTTAAGCAGTTTCCCAAACGTGTCTCCGATCCGGGGGGACATCGATTGGTTTTTGTGGGTGTTATGGATAGCCCGACAAACGTTGATGCGGTGCGTTTCTTTAGCTTAGAGGTATTCCCAGAGATTTTACGACGTTATCCAGAGGCAACCCTAGAAATTGTTGGCGCACGTCCTGTACCTGAGGTGCTAGAGTTGCAGGAACGTCCGGGAATTACGGTAGCAGGGCGGGTGAGTTCAATCGTAGACTATTTGCATAAGGCAACAGTTTGTGTAATTCCCCTGCGGACTAGCTATGGGATTAAGAACAAAACCCTAGAAGCAATGGCAGCAGGAGTCCCGGTGGTAGCAAGCGATCGCGGTTTGGAAGGATTGCCCGTCGATGGCGGAGATGTCCCCCTGCGGGCATTACGGGCAAATGATACGGCTGAGTATGTATATGCCGTGAGTCGGTTATTCGAGAAACGTCAGCTTCGCAAACAACTCTCAGAAAATGGGCGATCGCTGGTTGAGCAGAAATATACCTGGAAACGGGCGGGGGAACTATATGAAAAGGTATTGATGGGAAAATAATATCAATATGACAAGGGATAAGTGTCACAGTAGGGGGCAATCTGCTTGTTTCAATGAACAACTCCATCCACGGTAATGCCCATTGATGTCAACTTAAGCTAAAACATCTCAAAGATAGCAGTAGACACATCGACTAGGACAAACCAACTGTTGTAGAGACGTTGCATGCAACGTCTCTACCATAAGATGTGTCCTAACCGCTATGGCGGTTGCTATAACACCGATGGCACAACCTACGCCCTTACAATGCTAATCCATCTAAGTAGGTGTGCCACACCACTAGACTTGCATCGCCTTTTGTAACGGCACTTCAGGCGTTGATTTATCCTCATGCAAGCGATCTAAAATCTCAATCACTTCTCGCTCAAATGATACCTGGGCGCGGTTGGTTCTACCTCCCACATAAAAGCGATCGCCTTTTTGTAATGCCCAAATTTGGGAGTGAGACACATAGCTCATAATCACTCCCACCATCAGCAAACCAAAGCCAGTATACACAATCGGAATTCCCGGATCAGCTTTTATTTGTAAGCCCGTACTGCCAATTAATTCCTTCAGGCGCAAGTTAACCCCATTCACTTGGGTACTCATTCCAGAACGAACCGTGGAGACTAATTTGCCTTTGGCATCGTACACCAAAACCGTCCCCTGTAAATCTTTTGCCAACAGCGAAGCCCCTTCACTTAAATCCGGTTTCGTCGGTACCCAAGTCCCCCAGATACGCCCATTCCCTTGGATATCCAGTTTCGCCATGGGTAACTGGAAAATCGGACTATTATTTAACTGTACCCGCACCGCCGCAATTCCCCAGTCGGTTTGGTAGAAGGTGACACCTTGATGGCGCAGGGGTTTGTTCACATAAATAGTTTCTCGGTCAATCTCTTGTTCCTGATTATCGACAACTGATAAATCGGAATAAAACTGATCAATTCCGCCTTCGGGGGTGTAGTCAATCCAGAAGCGATTAACATGAATCCCCCAATCTTGAGGAACCTGAGATTTTGCCCAGGGACCGGCATCAATAATATTTCTGACGTGAAAGGTTTTGCCACTAGGAACCATTTCCTGTGCCATAAATCCCGTCATTGCACCCCAAATTGACCCAGCCAGAATAATCAACATACTGGCATGAACCACAATCGGACCAATCCGCCCCACGATTCCTTTGCGGGCGTAGAGGCTATCTCCTTCTTGAAATACCCGATAGCGCTTGGCTTGTAGTAGTTGGGATAAGGAATTCACCGAACCCGTTTCTAGTTCAGCGCTGAGTGCCAATTTCTGAAACTGACGTGGTTCTTTATAATAGTTCCAGCGACGGGCGGCTTTCAGGGCGGGAAATTGACGAGTAAACGTGCAAGCGGTGAGGCTACTGCCAAACAAAACTAGGATTGACAAAAACCACCATGTCCGGTATACATGATCTAATCCTAATAAGAGGAGAACTTTCCAGGTTAAGAAACCAAATAACGCGGGATTTTCGGGATAATTAGCTTGATAAAAGGCGAGAGATTGACCCTGTTCGATAATGGTGCCACTGATACTGAAAAGAGCGATCGCTAAAAGGAGTGCGATCGCGAGTCGTAAATCTGCCAGGAATGACAGGATATAACGCCGGAACCAACGTCCGACAAGATTAGGCACAGATTGATTATCTAACGTCATTTAATTAAAAAATTCCCCCAGGAATCCGAGACAGCAGCGAAAAGACGCCGAATCCGACTAATAAAGCCCCACTAACAGGTGTAATCCAACTTGACCATTGGCGCACTTCTAATAACTTCTTGATTGAAGCGGTAAATGTACCTGCCACAATCAACGGGGTAACATAACCCGCCGTATAGGATAATAGCAGAACCCCACCTAAAACCCAGTCTTGTGTACTCGCTACCCAAGCCAGTAACGTTGCCAAAACGGGTGTACTGCAAGGAGAGGCGACTAAACCAAAGGTTAAACCAATCAGATAGGAACGTATCCCCTTGGGCAAATCGGGAGAAATCCACTCCATTCCGTCAAAGGATGGTAATTGTAAGGGTAAGGCTTCGAGTAGGTTTAGCCCCATGATAATTGCAATCAGGCTAACAATGATGGGTAACCCGATACCCACTTGCCCATACACTCGTCCCACCGATGCGGCTAAAATGCCCAATCCGGCTAGGGTGGTTGCCAATCCCAGTGCAAACCAAGTGGATTGAGTTGCCGCTTGCAGGCGCCCTTTGGCTTCATAGCCGCCAATGTAGCCTATTGTGATTGGCAGCATAGATAGCATACAAGGAGTGAGGCTAGTCAGCAACCCAGCCGCAAAGATAATGCCAATGCTTAATGCACTCAGATGGGTAAGCTGATTGCCAACCAGATTATTGGCAAATTGTTCCAGTTGGTACAGTTGAGTTTGTAAAGTGTCAATCATGGGCTGGGTAATTCACCAAATACCTGTTCTGAAAGCATTTTAGCGTATGGGATTGTTTGTAGTAAGCACTTTAGTGCTTCAACGCATAGCTGGAGTTGGCTCAGGTTCCCTTACTACAAAACAAATCTAATCCACAATTTTAGCTGTGTCAGTCCAGTAGTAACGTACCGATTTTTAAAGGATTGGGGTGTGTTACGCTGTCGCTAACGGCACCCTACTCACTCGCTTCACAGGTATTAACAAATGACGTAGCTTGCTTCTTTTCGGAAAGCGAGTATGACAAATGACAATCACCACCGTTAACTTTAATTATCCCCACCTACTTCGTGGAGAACTTTCCGATCACGCATTTTCAGGATAAGTCCCAGCGTGATTTGTTTCATCACCCAATACAATACTGTCAACACGATAAAGGTGACAAACATGACCAACAAGGGACGTTTGGCAGTTAAATCGTCAACGACGGTTTGGGCTAAATCCTCCGGTTGTGTAACTAAATCCCAACTATTAAATCGGAGGAATCGTCCTAAATAAATACCAACCGCAGATAGAGCATGAGTAATCAGTTCAGCCGGAAGCGTAAACTTACCCATGCCTTGCTTTTGTAAATAGTATCCTAAATTAATTAACGAGATAACGTAAGCTTCAAAGCCCAATAAAATAACGCTAAGATGTTGCGGAATTAGCACTAAGGTAATCACCCAAACGGAATAGTCGCGGCGAACGGCATCAATCAGGTGGATGATATCCGTCAATAGATAAGGTGCATTGGGTAAGAACGCCATGAAAATAATTAAACCTGCCCACCATAAAAGGTTACGAGAGCCAGATGAGCGGCGAAAGAGCCAAATGCTCAAAGCTAAGGGGATAAAGGCGAGAAATAAGTTCCAAGCCATCCAACCGCTATGGCGATGCCACGCTTTCCAGGCATCACTTAATAGAAATCTGAAAGACATGTTTTTACGGGTATAAGTCTGCTAGCGCAATAGTTTATTTACCAGTATAGCTAATGACTTCAAGACGCCATGAGCAGTTATTAGTGATCCCTTATCAGCGAAATCTTGTCAATTTTCAGTAAGCTAAATTACACCCAGAAACAGTAGGGGCGCATAGACGTGCACCCGATTCAATGGTAAAGTCTATTCCATCATTTTAGCTGTGTCAGTCCAGTAGTGGCGTGACACAGCTAAAATAGTGGAATAGGTTGTAGGTTGGGTTGACGTAAGGAAACCCACCAAAAGATAGGGCTGAAGCCCTTACTACAAGCCGAATCTAATCTACCAAATTAGGTGGGTCACGCCAGTAGTGCCATGACCCAACTAAAATAGGACTTTGTTTGTAGTGAGAACTTTAGTTCTCTCTCCGCCTAGCTGGAGAGGGCTCGCATCCCTCACTACGAAGTAAATCTAATGCACCATTTTAACTGGGTCACGCCGCCATCGTGCGTTAGTGAAACGTAACGCACCACTTCTCAAGGGTTTGGTGGGTGACGAGAATTTCAGTTTTTGGCGGATGACAGCATTTATGGTGAAGACAACGCTTACTACAAACGCTGAATTCAGTACCATTCGACTTAAAATGTAAAGAATAAGTTTATAGAAAGCGTGGGAAGATAGTCATGCAGGAACAGTTGCAACAGGCGATCGCACCCTATCGAGACGCTGTTGATTATGTGGAAATTCGGGTAGAGCAAAGTGAGCAAACGGCTATATCGTTTCGGGGAGAGCAACTGGATGCGGTAGACCGTAGCTTGAGTTTAGCTGGGGGAATTCGCGCTTGTCATCAGGGGGGATGGAGTTTTGTCACGTTTAATGGCTTGGCTGAGTTGCAAGATCGGATTGAAGCGGCGATTTCCCAAGCGCGGTTAGTGGGGAAGGAAACCACAAGTTTAGCGCCACTGGAACCGATTCAAGATTATGTCTCTGTGGAACTGGGTCGCGATCCCCGTGGTCTATCTTTGTTAGAAAAGCGTCAGTTAATCGCCGAGTATAATCGCTTATTACTAGAGTATGATCCGCGAATTCAAACCACAATGGTGGGATATCGCGATCGCTTCGGGATTACTTATTTTGTCAATTCTACAGGTTCCTGCATTGTCCAAGAACGGCTGGATATATCCGCCCGGTTTGGTGCGATCGCGCGAGGGGATGAAGGGATCGTGCGTCAAGGCTTTGAGTCGGTTCACTCCCGTTCCGATTACGATGCGTTGGTGGGGATTGAAGAACGGGTGTTGGGGGCGGCGAAACGGGCGGTGACTCAGCTTGAAGCGAAGTCGGTGAAGGGCGGACAGCACACGGTTGTTTTAGATCCCTATTTGGCAGGTGTCTTTATTCATGAAGCCTTTGGGCATTTATCGGAAGCCGATTTTGTCTATGAAAATCCCCGGATGCAAGAGTTACTCACCCTAGGGAAACCGATGGCGATTCCCCAACTGAATGTGATTGATGATGCTACTCTACCGGGTTTACCAGGTACTCTACACTATGATGATGAAGGAGTACCCGCCCAGCGCAAGTATTTAATTAAAGATGGCATTCTCAGCCAACGGTTGCATTCACGGGAAACCGCAGGAAAGATGCAAGAAGCGCTAACGGGTAACGCCAGGGCGATTAATGCAACCTATCCGCCCATTGTACGGATGACGAATACGGCGATTGAACCCGGAGATTGTTCTTTCGAGGATATGATTGGCGATATTGACGAAGGGGTTTATGCGGTGCGGATGTTGGGCGGACAAACGAATGGTGAAATGTTCACCTTTGCCGCAGGGGAAGGGTATATGATTCGCAATGGTAAGATTGCAGAACCTGTCAGCGATGTCACTCTCACCGGGAACGTGTTTCAAACCGCTTCTAAAAACCTAGACAAACCTACCCATCAGTAATTCTGCCTTGGTATAAGTCCACGGTGTAACTTTTGGTCGATAACCGTTAACGCTTACACTTGGCTGATACCCGGCATTGTTGCTCGATATCAGCCAAAACCTTCGGCTCCCAGTTAGAGACACTATAGTAATCGTGTCTACGATTGACTACAGGGCATCGACCAATAAAATTATTAAGTTGATATAGAGCGCTCCATACGTGCTTTCTCGGATTCACTCCGAGATAGGCGGACACAGAGCGCGGCAATCTCTCACTCAAATTCATGCCTCTTCTGGCAATTGCTAGGGCAGCTGCCACATCAGATGATAGTCCATACATCCGACTATATTTAACTAATCCAATCAAACTCGTGTAAGCTGGATTGACAAACACAAGAGTTATTCCTCGGTTGGATAAAATCG
>NZ_JBKHHI010000246.1:0-9849 GCF_046539235.1 Coleofasciculus sp. | reverse complement strand
CCAAACCAAAGTAAGGGTTTGGTAACCAAACCCCTACTCAGATTGTCTCTGTTGTGCCTGCTGTTGAGCCAGTTGACTGTTTTGGCGATAAAGAATAACCCGATCTTGAGCTATTTCATAGCGGGGATGATCAGGGTTAACGCTATTCATCAGAGTCGATGCTTTTTCCCACCTCGCTGCTATATCTAACCACTGAGCGGCTGTATTCGCCGTTTTCCCCTCAGCATCAGCTTCAATGGCGAGCCGAACAGCTTCGGTAAAGGGATCTGAAGGTGTTGCGGTTGTTGAGGTTGCGGTTGTTGAAGGTGAAACAGGTGTGGGGGGAGGAGTTGGTTCTTGAGGAGTGGTACTGGCGTAAGGAGAGGAAATTAAGCGATCATAAACGAACCAACCGACTAATAGAAGGACGATGAGGCTCATACCACCGACAAAACTGCGCCGGACATGATTGTTTTCCTTAAGTTTGCGGGAGGATAGCTTGGGAAGCTGACTTTTCTTCCTCGGCTCAGCTTTAGGAGATTTGAGCGCCTTTATCCCTTGCTGAAGTAAGTTAGGCTTACTCAGTATGATTTCTTGAGACCATAAAAGATGGTCTGGATTACGGCTGATTTCTTCTAACCATAGCAATTGTTGCTCCTGCACGATACGGCTGTTAATGTTTACCCGACGAATGTTACGCGGCGCAATATCTTCCAGGATTTTTTGGATGTGGTTGACGAGAACAGAGCACTCCAGGGGTTCGACTATAGGTGCTTCACACAAAAGGTGCAACACGCCATCAGCAAAAACTGCTCGGGTTCTGACGCGACCATCGGCTAACTTTTGATTCAGAATTTGAATTATCGCCGCCACACTGCCCTGGTGAGCTTGTTTAGCGATATCATCCATCGAATCGTGCATATTGGGTTAAGCTATGGATTATGTAGCTAAGACTGACTGTTTTAATTTACCTTCCAGCGCTCTAGGACACAAGAATCTCACCGGCTTGAGCGGTAGATAGGGTGTGGGTGTGTGGGGTGTAGGGCATATTACGCCAATATTCTGGCTTGAAGGAATAATTGGGGCAGTGTATTTACAAAGTTTTACAATTATTAAGGTAGAATATTGCCTAGACTAGGAGGGTTTCCATGCTGCTTAAATCGACAACTCGTCACATTCGCATCTACGCTGCCGAGGTGCTAAACAGTGAATTAGTTGAGAGTAACAACGTTTTAACACTAGACGTTGACCCCGATAATGAATTTAATTGGAGTGAAGATGCCCTGCAAAAAATCTATCGTAAGTTTGATGATTTTGTAGAAGCCTATAGCGGTGAAGATTTGACTGAGTATAATCTTCGCCGCATCGGCTCGGATTTAGAGCATTACATGCGATCGCTCCTGCAAAAAGGTGAAATTAGCTACAACCTGGATTGTCGGGTAATGAACTATAGTATGGGATTGCCCCAGGTTGTGTCTCAGGACTCGTAAGTCCAACTCTAACGCCAAGTGCGATTGCCTTCTTCATCGGTGCGTGCTTGGCGAATCACATCAGAAATTTCTTCAGCGTCCTCAACATGGTGCAAGGCTTTTTCTTGCCCATTTTCGTCTTTCACCTTGAAGTAGGTTGGGACTTTAATGTGATCGCCGGTAATATCAGGAGCATCAACCGCGACTTTCTCAGATTTTTGTTCCAGGGTTTGCTCCTCTGGCGAGACTTTATCACCGGGATTGAGCGTATCATGGGTATCTGGGCGTTCTGGCTTATTCATAAAAAGCTCCTTGTACTTTGCCTGTCTAGTGTGATCCTAGAAACTTTAGGGGGTGATTTACCTCTTTCTAGAGTGAGAATTGTTCTGTAGAAATTCTTTGAGGGTTGAACGACGATTTTCCAGAAAACGACTCCAAAAACCAGGGATAAACTCATCCATCGTTTCGGCTAATGCCCACATTTCCAAGTTAATCATTTTGTACAACAGGTCATGGGAGTTCTCAATTTGCTCCATAAGCTGTTTAATTTCAATACTCGCAGGGGAGTTCAGCTCCTCAAAGGAGTGATCATCGGAAGTGTTATACTCTTCTGGCTTGGGCATGGAAATTAGCGCTGTGTTAAGCTGATCAGCAAGACTCGGAAACTGAAGTCAACCGCTTCCAAGAGTGGGAAATTTCCCAACCGACTCCTTGAAGTGGCAAAAAAGTATTATAGATAATGTTATTTTTTCCAATAGAGGCAACTGTTGTCCGTCAAAGATCCCCTGAATCCTTGGAATTATAAACCGTGGTGGTGTCAGCCTTGGTCGATTCTCATGACCGGAGTCGTAATCATCGCGGGGAGTTGGATGCTAGCCAAAACGCTCTGGATAACCCTGATAGTGGCTACCCCCATTTTGATTTGGTGGTTTTACTTTTTATGGCTGTGGCCCCGTCTCCTGCGGCATAGTTACCTTGAGTTGACGAATCGCCAACCCGATCAAGAATCCGAGTCGGTTACCACCATTTATCCCTCAGATGAGTGAACGGCTGCTCAAATCAGACGCTAGAATTTGTAATCAGTAGGCTTATTTCAATGATCCGATAATGGATATGCATTGCGATCGCGGCAGTGCGACTTCAACCGCCCAATTACCACTAGCTAGATGTAGCCAAGAGTGTTTCCATGGACAATCCTGCAGCAACCCTTCACTGCCCTAACTACCGCTGTCAGGCTGCCAATCCCCCTGTCAATAAGTTTTGTCAGAACTGTCGCACGCCCTTGAAGCGGCGTTATTTGTGGGCGCTAGGATCGGGGATAGAAGCCGATCAGCCCGAATCGCTAATTGCCAACCGCTATGTGTTGGTCAAGGAACGGATTGTACTGGATACAAAACCAGCAACACCACCAGATACCCCTCAAGAGATTCCGGAGGAGTTGTTGCCCTATTTGAGACTCTCTCCCTATCGCTTACATATTCCCCAAGTCTATGGGCGACTGACAGGCGGTGAAAGACGCCAAGATTCAGAAATCTGGCTATTGGAAGATGCGCCGATTCTGGAAACCGATACGGCTGGGTCTCAAGGAGAACTCTTTCCTCCCCTGAGAACCGTTTGGCAAGAGGCGACAGCAATACGCCAACTCAACTGGTTGTGGCAAATCGCTAACTTGTGGCAACCCTTAAGCAGTGAAGGAGTGGGTACAAGTTTACTCAATCTCGATTGGCTGCGTCCAGAAGGCTCTATCCTGCATCTACTGCAACTTCAGAGAGATAAACCGGCCGCACCGACGCTCAAACAACTGGGTCAGTGCTGGTCTCAACTCCAACCTGACGCCTCCTCGGTCATAAACAAGTTTTTCGGGCAACTCTGTGATCAATTGACCCAAGGAAAAATTCGCACCGCCGAACAACTGGTGGGACTGCTTGATCAGGGAATCAAAGACTGCGGACAAGGGCAATCGCGTCATTATCAGATTTTTACAGGTACGGATTCAGGTCCAGTTCGCCGCCACAATGAAGATGCTTGTTACCCACCCATTGGACAACTGTGGAGTCGCTCAACCGATGAAAATGCCTTAGCGATTGTCTGTGATGGGATTGGCGGACATGAAGGGGGTGAAGTGGCTTCGGGATTAGCCATCAATGTTTTGCGAGAGCAAGTGGAACGCCTCCATTTTGATCGCGACCACTGGAACCCAACCCATCTGACTCTAAAACTTGAACAAGCCGTCTGTACCGCTAATGACGCCATCAGCCAGCAAAATGATAGCGAACATCGCTCTGAGCGACAGCGGATGGGTACAACCCTGGTCATGGCTCAAACCAGCGCCCATGAAATATACATCACCCATGTCGGGGACAGTCGCGTCTATTGGATAACGCGCCAAGGGTGTCATCAAATTACCCAAGATGATGATCTAGCCTCCCGTGAAGTGCGATTGGGTTACACCTTTTATCGGTATGCTGTGCAACAGCCGACCTCTGGCTCATTAATCCAGGCTTTGGGCATGGCATCGTCTACCACATTACATCCAACAACCCAGCGATTTATCCTCGACGAAGATAGTGTGTTTCTTCTCTGTTCCGATGGTCTCAGTGACCATGACCGAGTGGAACAATACTGGCAAACCGAAATTCTGCCGATTCTGGACGGACAGCGTGATGTACCAACCGCCGCTGACCATCTCATCGAAATTGCGAATCGGCAAAATGGTCATGATAATGTTACCCTGGCGCTGGTCTACTGTCAGGTAAAGGCATCAGCGGACACAGCACCAACAGAACTTGCGCCGCCTCATCCGGAATCTTTGCCTTTGCCAACAATATCGGAAATGCCCACGGTAGCCGCCATTGTGCCGTCTCAGCAGAAAACCCAACCATTGACCCGACCCAAACGGCGTCCTTGGGGACTGCTATTAGCAATTGTTGTACTGTTAGTGGTGGGTGCAGGAATGGCTTACCTATTATTACCTCGGCGTTGGATACAAGGGTTTGTCAGCCAGAGCTCTAATTCTGATCCTTCAGTATCCGTGTCAGTGACTCCATCTCCAACGGCTAGTCCCACGTCTAGTCCTGAGAGGACTTCATCTGTGGAGAATCTGACCCTGATGCGAGTGACGCGCTCAACAGTTACCAATGCACAAGGACAAGATGTTCCGTTACTACTACGACTCCAGCCGCCGGAGGAAAATACCTCACCGATTCGGTTAGTTCCTAGAGGGAGTGTGCTGCAAGTTATTAATCAATCGTCCGGTTCATCTGAAGAGGATTGGCTTAAATTGAGAGTGTGTTCGGCGGGAACAGAAATTGCTGAAACTCAGGGGGTACAGACAGCAGTTGAAGGGTCGGCTGATGCTACCCCAGAATCTTCTACCCAATCAGACGCCAAGCGGCGCCGCAATATTTATCCTCTGGTTGAGCCAGGCGATCGGGGTTGGATCAAAGTTGCCAATATTCGCTCCAATTTTGACTTCAATTTCAACCCCACATTAGAACAAAAGGGTGTATGTGCAACGGCGCCTGAATCTGAGGCTTTAACGCCTTCCCTCAGTTCTCCGTAGAAACACGAAATAGACATATCTGTAGGGACACGACATGTCGTACCCCTACGGACATTTTTTGCTTTCCCTAACATGCTCCCAAGTGTAAGTCCTAATCATGATAATATAAAATGTAAAATTGTCGATAGCCCCTTCTATCTAGCCCTGGACTGGCTATTGTCTAGGCAAGAAGAGATAGAAAACATGTCTAGCTCCACTTCTTTTCGATGAAGATGACTGGGAAAATGCTCAGGATAAACGCGACCGAATAGTCACCCACTCAGTTCGGAGCGATTCGGCTTCTTCTAAAGCCCAAAAGAAGCGGACAGCCGATAATTTGCCTGTGCATAGCTTTCCCACCCTGTTGGCTACATCCTACTTGGCGACGTCCCAGGCAAAGTCATCAGAGCAACAATTAAACCAGACTATTGACAAATCCACGGCTGAAACGAGCGTGGGTTTTCAACATCGCGATCCGTGTACCATATTTATAAGGCTAAACTTGGCTAATCCCCAACTCCTGGCGACTCTCCTGTGCTGGGGTGAGTTTGAACTGACCCTAAGACCTAGAATAGGAATCGCAGAGGACAGGGGACAAAAGTCGAGTCTGATTGATTCGGATTTGGTCTGTCACTTATCAAACACTGATAATGTTGCTCTACATCTGGGCGTTGAATGTCTGATATCGAAACTCCTTGCCTCAGTTTAGCGATCGCACGTCTGTCTACGGCTGGGGCAGATAACTTTGCTGTGTGGGTGATTGAAGCTCCTTATCCTGGGGGTTATGTTCATCATGACTCGATTTGGTCTCCCACTTTGACTCAAACCTGGTTGGCTTGGCAACAAATGTTTTCTACGGGTAATTTGCCCCCTTTATTACCCCTGCCTCATCCCTTGACGCCTACGCCTACACCAACACCAACCCTATCACCCCAAAGCGAAAACGCTACACCGCAGACGACTAGCTACGGGGGACGGCTGATGCAGCAGTTGGGCATAGACTTGTGGAATTGGCTGTTTGCGGGTTCCATTCAAACAACGTTGGCGGAAAGTCGGGGTATTGCCCGGGGACAAAATAAATCTCTGCGCGTGCGCTTGGAAATTCGACATCCTGACTTGATTCCCCTCCCCTGGGAAATTATGCAAGAAATGGCAGGAAAACCGGCTATTTCTCTATCTACTCAACTCCTGTTTAGCCGCACGACGAGTAATGTTGACTCTCTCAAACCGCTGAGCCGCCACGATCAAGCCCTGAATATCCTGCTCGTATTTGGACAAGATGTTCATCGCTCCGGGGGTGATCAGTCAGCGGCTCGCTTACAGCTTGAACAAGAGGCAACGGTTCTAGAAAATGCCTTCCAATCTTGTCAAAAGTTCAACCCCACAGCCGTTCCCTGTTTTGTGGAAAAGCTGCTAGAGCCAACACCCGCTGACTTAATTGCCGCTTTAGACACAGGAGGTTACAATATCCTTTTTTATGCGGGTCATGGTGAACCTGCTCCAGATGGGGGTTTATTATTTCTAAGTCCGGATGCACCAATTAACGGTACGGAACTCGCTCAAGTCTTAGTTCGGAATCAGGTAACCTTGGCGGTATTCAATACCTGTTGGGGCGCTCAACCGGATCAGGTGGAAGGTCAAACCATCCCCCGGAGTAGTTTAGCTGAAGTGTTAATTCAATATGGTGTCCCCGCTGTTTTGGGTATGCGTGATTCGATCGCGGATCACGAAGCCTTGAGTTTTATCCAAAGTCTTGCCCAAGCCCTAGCTGCCCGGATGCCGATTGACCAAGCTGTCGCTGTTGCCAGACAACAATTACTCACGCTTTATAAGTTCAACCAACCGGCTTGGACGTTACCTGTGCTGTATATGCATCCGGAGTTTCAAGGACAGTTAATTGCTTTCTTAGAAGAAGGGATTACTGAGCTTCCGCCTATGCCTAGCAACTGGAATGGTGTACAAACGCCCACCGCTTGCTTACGCTCCCTAAACTCAATGGGTAAAGTTTGGCGAATTCGCGGCGGGCTGATGCGGGTGGGACGCGGACAGGAGAATGATTTGGTTTTGGATGAGGAAATGTGGGTGAGCTATAAACATGCAGAAATTATCTGTCGCGATACCTTCACTCATCCCGGACAAATCCCGACTTACTTCCTGCGTGATTTTTCTCGCAACGGCACTTATATTTTACGAGCCGATGGGTGGCAGAGAATTCACCATCAGGAAGTGCCATTGGAGTCGGGTAGTCAGTTAAAATTTGGCAGTACTCACAGTCAAACCCTGGAGTTTATTATTGAAAACCTTTAAGCCAAAACCTTAACAAATCTCAGACTCAGAGAGATTCGATTCGAGAGGAACACGGCTCAATTCAACGGTGCTAGAAGTTCTGCCAATTATTGGCACTAATCTTTATTTTCGGAACAATTACGGAACCTTAGAGAGTGCTGATGTAGCTATTCTTATCAATTTTCATCACCACCAAAGATCACATAAGGGGTATTATGACCAGTCAACACAAACCATACCAAAATTATCAGGATGCTTTGAGTCAAGCCCAAGGAGAACTCCTAGAGGCACTCTGGCAAACTGAGGACGATTGTTATCCCTGGAATCCCGCTGAACCTGAAGCCCAAGACTATTTGGCAGATTTGGAAGTGGGATTTTCTCTAGATGCTTGTCAAACCGAGGCAGAAATTACATCGGGATCACAAACCCTATTCAATCGCTTGCACCAGTGCTGGACATCGCTAACGCCCTCAGATTCTTCCGGTTCCGCCTCGGTAAAGCGGTCATTGGCTGAACGATTTTCCGGGGTGCCGTCGTCTTGGTTGGACGCGATCGCGAACCAAGCTCAACAGGCGTTGTCCATGGATATATCACTTGCCGATCAGCTTGTTTTATGCGTTAGACCCTTATTACCCAACTGGACGGAAGATGATTTATTCGTTTTTGCACGTCCGTGGGCTTACGCCATGCGAGGTAATCAAGACTTTGGCGCTATTGGCTCAGTCGAATGGTCTGAATTATCACCCATTGAGCAGGTGCGCTTAAGTTTGGCTATTGCCCATTATACTCTCACACAACTTGACAAAGCTCCTGAGGACAACTAATTGCCGAATTAATTCATCGTATTCGCGTGAGACTCCACCCTCAGCAGATCCTTCGCAGGCTCAGGAGGGTGGAGAGGGATAGCGGTCAAATCGACCCTTTCAATAAGGGGAGATTTGACAGTTCAGTTGAAGGCACGACGATTAACCCCGTACTTCGCTGCAACAACTGGACTTTTTTGGCAGTAAACTGCCCTAAACGTTTCCAATTTTTGTCGGAAACGGAAACCTGTGCCTTAGTGTCTCCAGAACACCAGCCGATGTAAGTTTTTCCAGCTTTTTCGGCAATTACCTGATCACCCTTCCTAATTCCATGGCGGGTAACTGTACCGCCGTACTTGCGCCGCACTCCACCCTTAGAGGGAACACACAGGTGTAATTGTCTACGACTAATTGGTGGTCTACGGATTACCGCAAACGGTGCGGGGGTAACATGAACAGCTTGAATCAGGATTTGGGCAGATTCGAGACTTTCCTTGTCTCTAGCCGTGACGATGAAGTCATCGGCGTATTGTACTAAGTAGGTTGGTGGAAATAAACTCAACCTTATGAAGTTATGTTAACAAGCCTCAAACCCTTACAAATGACGAATGACCAATGACGAATGATATCATGTCCGGTCAAACACCCCTAATAAAAACGCCTGAAACCCCTGTTATTAAAGCATTGCAATTATGGGCAATCGTTAGGACATGATATGACGATCCCCACCGTTAACTTTAATTGTCCCCACCTAACTCAAAGGTGGTAAAAGAGGCAGCAAAAGTGTAATGAAATAGTAAACTAAGGGAGCGGTAAAAACGTAGCTGTCTGTGCGGTCTAAAATACCGCCATGACCTGGAATTAATTGTCCTGAATCCTTGACCCCAGCATCTCGTTTCATCATTGATTCGGTTAAGTCTCCCAACAGGCTAGCCACTCCAATTAACGTACCGAAAACAAATCCACTGAGTTGCCAGTTTGACCATTGCAGATACCAAGCCCCAAGCATAGCAACTGCCCCACTGCCACAAATTCCAAAAATTGCCCCTTCTACTGTCTTTTTAGGACTAATATTCGATAAGGGAGTGCGACCAAAAAACTTACCAAAACTATACGCCCCAATATCGGCTGCCCAAATACAGGCAAACGCGAGTAGAGTTACGGTTAAGCCTGGGGACAGAACCGTTAGATTAGTCCAAGGGTGAAGCCAAGAGTCATTGAACGAGAAACTATTGATGCTCGCTGTAGCATTCAAGGGTAATGAAACCCCTCCATCTAAACCAACACGCAATCGTATCCAGTAGCTAGGCAGATAACCGCCATAGAGTAATCCCAAAATCGAAGCGGCAATATCCGCAATAGTCGCCATTTTGGGTTGAAAGAGCAAGTAAAAACAAATCAGGGTTCCGGCAATGGGAAAGGCGGCATCCGTCAGATTAGAGTTAAGGGCGGCTGTCACCAATAAAAGTTGACTCACAACTAACGTCGTTTTAGCCGCAGGCGCAATTCCTTTTGCCTGAACCAGTTGAAAATATTCCAGTTGACCCAAATAGACGATGACACAGAGACCGAGGGTAAAATACCATCCTCCAGCCACAATCATCCCCATTGCTAGGGTAATCGCTACAATTCCACTAAAAATCCGAGACCAGGGCATAGAACTTTATTTGACACAAGACAGTCGAAATTAACTGTCTGAATAAAACTATTACATTAAGATTAACAATCGGGCAGCATTCGCCGTTAGTCAATTGGAGGATGGGTAGTAGGG
>NZ_JBKHHI010000245.1:0-9877 GCF_046539235.1 Coleofasciculus sp. | reverse complement strand
TTTTCTCCACCAGCCGACGCACCAACGTTGCTAATTGTTCTGCACTATCTGTCACCGCTAACGATGCCGCTTTTTCTGCCATTTGCTGGAGAATTTCTGGAGATTTGAGCAAATAAGATACCTTACTTTCTAATAATTCGGCGCTAAGTTCAGATTGAGGAAAAACCAGAGCCGCCCCTTTTTGGGCAAAACTAGCCGCATTAAAGCTTTGGTGATCTTCTGCGGCGTAAGGATAAGGAATTAAAATAGCCGGTGTTCCGGTTATCGCTAGTTCGGTTAACGAACCCGCACCCGCCCGACTAATGGCTAAATTCGCCCGTTGCAGTAGCGCTGCCATGTTGGTGTAAAATGGCAGTTCAATATAGTGGGGATGCTTTAAGGTGGAAGCTTCTGGGTCTTTTTCCCCAGTTAAATGGACTATCCAAGCGCCCAATTCAAACCAAGTCTTGGCGCATTGACGCACGAGTTGATTCACGCTAACTGCCCCTTGGGAACCGCCAACGACGACAATTAACGGTACATCGTCAGGAATCGGTAAGTCTAACGGCTGAGGCTTATAGAAATCAGCCCGAACAGGTGTACCAACGGTGACGGTTTGGGCTTTGGGTAAATACTTAGAGGCGGCGTCAAATCCGAGCGCCACCTGATCACACAAGGGACTCAGCCAGCGCGTAACTTTTCCGGGAATGGCGTTGGATTCATGTAAAATGACAGGCAATCCCTGTAACCGTGCCGCGACGATCGCAGGTCCTGCAATATAACCGCCTGTGGTAAACAGAGCATCAAATTGCCGAGTTTGGATCAGTCGCTGCACCTGGCGGATGGAACCCACAAGACGCCCAAAAACGCGAACCGTATTTAGCCCCAAGGGTTTCTGAAAGCCTTCAACCGGAATCGTGTGCAGGGGATAGTGTTGGGGAATCACCGATTGTTCCACCCGGTTCGGCACGCCCAGCCACTCAATTTGGTACTCTGGTAACTGTTGAGCTAACGCCAGCGCCGGAAATAAATGTCCTCCTGTGCCACTGGCAGCAATCAATAAGCGAATTGGAGTGTCAGCCAAGGTCGTTGTTCCTCCTAAAGGCGACTCTTATGTCGAGTTAAAATCGAAAATTGGCAGTAAATTGGCGAATATACCATCTTATCTGTCCAATTGGAAGCCAATTTCTTTATATAAACTATTTCCTACGATGCCCCTAATGCACAATCCGGTCAATTTATTTCGTCGCGTTTCCCGTTCCTTGAGTGTACTTTTCACGGGAGATAGAAAACCTCTCTCCAAACCTCTCTCCTGCAAGGAGAGAGGCTTTGAATTCTCCCCAAGGTTTGAAAAGTCAGGTTCCTTGAGCGCGAAAACCAAGGCGTATTCCCTGAACGGGTCAATGATTTTGCTCTTCGCCCTGGGTTTAACCCTGGGATGGGCAAAGGCGACAAAAGCCGAAGATCCCGCAACCGCCCCACCTCAGATAAAAGAACTCCTGGCGCAAATCGATGCAGCAGCAAATCGCCGGGATGTGCAGGGTGTGATGCAGTTCTATAGCCAGGATTTCAAACATTCTGACGGTTTGACTCACGCCCAGATGGAGGAAGCCCTGAAGCAACTGTGGGAACGCTATCCTCAATTGACGTATCGCACCGAGTTACAGTCTTGGGAAAATCAAGGGGATGGGATTGTGGCGGAGACAGTCACCACCGTAACCGGAACTCAGCCCAACGACGGTACAATGATGAAACTCGAATCCATGTTGCGATCGCGCCAACGTTACGAAAACCAAAAAATCGTCTTCTCGGAAATATTGGCAGAACGTTCCCAACTCACCTCTGGCGTCAATCCTCCCAACCTGCAAGTGATTTTACCGGAACAGGTGCGTATTGGTCAGTCGTTTAACTTTGATGCGATCGTCCAAGAACCCCTAGGGGATAATCTACTATTGGGAACCGCCTTAGAAGAACCGATTAATGGCGATCGCTACAGCCAACCCAGTGACTTTGAATTGGATTTACTATCCGCAGGCGGAATTTTTAAAGTGGGACGAGCGCCCTTAACTCCCCAGGATCGCTGGATTTCAGCCGTTTTGATTCGGGGTGATGGGATGACGATGATTACTCGACGTTTAAATGTTGTTGAGCGGTGATTTGTCATTCGTCATTCGTCATTTGTCATTTGTACAGTCGGGGCGGGTTTAGTTACATCTGGGTGTAACCGAAAAGATAATAGTGAAACCCGCCCCTACATAATCTCCCTTATCTTCCTCATCTTCCCCATCTCACAGACGTGCCATGGCACGTCTCTACAACCCTAGCTCGCCCATTTTGGAGAACCAACGGTGCATCTAAAAAATCTGTTACCGAACTATATCAATGGCAAATGGTGTCCCTCCAGCGCCACTGAATCACTTCATGTGGTTAATCCGGCTACCGTTGATGTTTTAGCCCAAGTCCCTTTATCGCCTCAAGATGATGTTGACGCGGCGGTGGAGGCGGCGGCGGTTGCTTTCTCCGATTGGCGGCGGATTCCTCCACCAACCCGAGTCCAATATCTGTTTAAACTTAAGGTTTTATTAGATGAGAATTTAGACGACTTAGCCCAGACGATTACCTGGGAATGCGGGAAAACCCTCAAGGAATCAAAAGCTGAATTACGACGGGCAATTGAAAATGTGGAAGTCGCCTGTGGAATTCCGATGCTAATGCAGGGATATAACCTAGAAGATGTTGCCCGAGGGATTGATGAAATGATGATTCGTCAACCTGTGGGAGTAATAGCGATTATTGCGCCGTTCAATTTTCCGGGTATGATTCCCTTTTGGTTTCTACCTTATGCGATCGCCTGCGGGAATACCTGTATTGTTAAACCTTCGGAAAAAGTCCCGTTGACGATGCAAAAGGTGTTTGAGTTGTTAGAAGCGACGGGATTACCTAAAGGGGTAGTAAATCTGGTGAATGGGGCAAAAGCGGTGGTGGATGCGATTTTAGAACACCCCACGATTCGCGCCATTAGTTTTGTCGGATCATCCCCGGTTGCACAGTATGTATACAGCAAAGGCGCTGCCCACGGCAAGCGGGTGCAATGTCAAGGAGGGGCGAAAAATCCCCTGATTGTCCTCCCTGATGCGGATATGGAAATGACAACTCGAATTGCTGCCGATAGTGCCTTTGGCTGTGCGGGACAACGGTGTCTGGCGGCGTCTGTGGCGGTTACGGTGGGGGAAGCACGGCATAGTTTTACTGATGCGATCGCGTCTGCGGCTGAAACTCGCGTCGTCGGCTATGGGTTGGATGAAGGGGTGGAAATGGGACCGGTGATTAGCCGTGACAGTCAAACCCGAATTGAGGGATTGATTCAACAAGGCGCGGATGAAGGCGCCAAGGTATTAGTAGACGGGCGCAAGGTCAAGATTTCCGGGTATGAGCAAGGGAATTTCATTCGACCCACAATTCTGGAAAATGTCAACCCCGACAGTTCTCTATCTCAAACGGAAATATTTGGTCCGGTGTTAAGTCTAATGCATCTGGACACCATTGAAGACGCGATCGCATTAGTCAACGGGGGTCAATGGGGAAATATGGCATGTTTATTTACCAGCAGTGGTGCCGCAGCACGACAGTTTCGGTATGAAGCCGAAGCCGGAAATATTGGCATTAATATTGGCGTAGCGGCACCGATGGCATTCTTTCCCTTTAGTGGTTGGAAAAATAGTTTTTATGGGGATTTACATGGACAGGGGCGACAAGCTGTGGAGTTTTTTACTCAAACAAAAGTTGTGGTAGAACGCTGGTTTAAAGATTGGTCTCGTCAGTTCTAAAGGAACCTCCAACCAACCATTATCAAGAACCATGGCGACTGGAAGTCACAGCAAAATTGTAGTGGCATGGCACACCTTAATTGATGAATTAGAATCACGCCCCAAAACCGTAGGGGCGCATTGCGTGCGCCCGATTCAATGGTAAAATCTATTCCACAATTTTAGCTGTGCCACGCCAGTAGGGTGTGTTATACCAAGTTGCAGTCTAATATAGAACTTTCTTTTTCTCCCTATCTCCCTATCTCCCTCTCACCCCCTCACCCCATCTACTCTATCTGGTATCTTTGAACGCAACTTGGTATTAGTGGCACACCTAAAGGGCGGGTTTTGTTGAGCAGTTATTGGTAACCACCCTAATTAAGCGGCTAAACCCGCCCCTACAAAACTTATGACCCTTTGCTTATTACTTATGATGTCAAATATTTATGTACTTGCGCCAAACGATTGGTTAGGGATAGCACTCCGACTCGGTATTGCTTTGCTGGTGGGAGGAATTATCGGCTTTGAACGGGAAATTAAAGATAAACCAGCCGGACTTAGAACCCATATCCTAGTTAGCTTTGGTTCGGCGTTCTTTACCCTGATACCCATATTAATTGGTGTTGCTGAACAAAGTGCAGATGCACTTCCGCGCGTGATTCAAGGCATTATCGGTGGCGTAGGATTTTTAGGTGCAGGAGTGATCGTACAAGAATCTCAGCCGCAGCGACAAGGATATAGAATTCGAGGACTGACAACAGCGGCGGCGGTTTGGGTGTCATCAGCGTTGGGCGTTGCGGCGGGGTGTGGGTTATGGGGTTTGAGTTTAATTTCTGCTCTATTTATTTTACTGGTTTTGAGACTGTTTAAAAAAATTGAGCCGAGTAGCTAGCACGCAAAAATGTTAGCTGACAGTCGTTTCCAGATTAGTTGACTACAGACCCAGATTGAGCCGAACAGCAAGTGGATACATTTTTGTATTCCATCGGGAAAAGTGCTAAAGTAAAATAAGTGAAATACATTTCGGATCGGATTGGACAAAGGAGATAATCGATGAGCAAGCTGAACAGCCAATCCAAACCTAGTACAGCTTTAACAGGGTTTTTAACACCGCCACAGCAACTATTGACCTATTTGGTTGGGGCTGTATTCCTTAGTTTACTCTTATCAAGTTGTACAGTTTTTTACCTAGATACTTCACCACGCCCAACCCAAGAAGAGACATCGACTAGAGAGAGGATTGCGGAAGGCGATAGCGCCGATTATGATACCACTGTCCAATCCGATGCCATAGCACAATTGGAGGCAAAAGTTCATCAGCGCATCAATGAAATTCGTCAGCAACGTGGTCTCAATCGCCTACAAATTAACGATGAATTGGCGAAACTGGCTCGTAGTGATAGTCGTAAAATGGCACAAAGCAACCTTTTATCACCTCTGGGAATTAAAGGAGGATCTTTAGAAAAAAGGGCACAAGCGGCGGGGTTTTCTTTTGAGCATATTGCTGAAAATTTTTCCTTTGATAAATTCACCGATACTTCTCCTTCTGCGTCATCAATAGTCCAAAAATGGATGGATAACGAGGGGCAACGCGAACATATTGTGAAGTCTGACTTCCACGAGACAGGTATAGGAATTTGGCGAGAAGATGATCGCTACTATATTTCGCAAATTTTTATAGAAAAAGACGATAAATAGATTTTAATAATAAACCAAAATATCAAGTCATATCTCATACTACTAAATCTCTAATTTGAATCCATTTCCAGGTAATTCAGCTATCATCTAGGATTAGATAATGCCTAAAAATAGTGTGCTAAAACATTCCGTCAAAGCCCCAAATCGATGAACCCATATTTTCATCATCAGTTCCTAAAAATATTCCTCCGGCTGTACCAGGTACGAGTTCAATTGCCTCTACTTTGTGATAATTCAAGTAATAAATAGGAATCAATGCCTGATTTTGACGAAATACGATACGATTATCCTGTAGACTAAAACCACCTACTACGTAAACGGCGGATTGGAAGGGTCCATCGTTACCCTTATCTGAAGCCGAGGTAATGTAAACAACACCTGCCGAATCAACCTTTATATCAGAAATATGGCGAACATTATCCACCGGAAACGGGACGGTTAAACTGGCTGAACCTTGAGGCGTAATCTCATTAGTTTCCAAGTCCAAAACTCCCCAGTACAGGACTCCGGGTTCTTCATTGTTACCTCGATGCGCCCAAACCGCGAGCAGCTTATCATCAATTTGTTGCAAGGCAAATCCTTCTAGGTTAGTCCCTTCCGGCAAATTGGGCAAATTAAATACATTTAAAACAGACACATTCTGATGATTGCCATTGAGCCGGAAATGATAGACTGTTCCCGAACTGGTTAACGCCATAAATGTGGGTTCCGATTGTCCAGGAACAGCCGTGAGTGCTTCTAAATCTACAGGTAAAGGTTGGTTTGACCAGTTGATCGGGAAATATTCAGGGGCTTGTTCGCCTGTAACCCTGATCATCGCCAGACGCCCTTCCCCTACCCCTTTATTGTCATGAACGATGAGAAACGAGGTGGAACCCTCTTGCTGTTCGAGGAGTACCATACCACTAATCCCAAACAGGATACTACCACGCACAGGACGCCAGGGTTGTGCCTGAACGGGTTGGGCAAATGGCGCAACCGTTAGGGTAACGCCTAAAATGACAGTTAGAGCTAGGGTGTTGAGTGCTTGCATTCCGATCATTATGGCAGAAATCAATGACACCCTCAATTTCCCCCTGTGCCTATCCGGCAAAAGGAGTAACCGCTCAAGCTTCCAGAATAATCTGCAATTAGTCAGAGGGGAAAAGTCACTCTCTTGATAGATTCACAAAGAACTGTTTGGAGCGAATGTAGATTAGTGCAATAAGTAAAACGCTAAAAATAACGTTTTACAAGACTTCTATCTAACCGTTAACGAGTTAGATGGTTGAGTTGGCTGCGATAATCAGCAGCAACTTTCGTTCTAGAAATAGGAATAATACATGTTAAATCAAGGAGACTCCATCCCCTTATGGACTAAACGCACAGGAACTTACCTAGGAGCGATCGCATTCGCTCTAGCCGCTTTGCTCCTTCCTGGCTGCACTACTGATAACGAGGAAATTCAGGAGGGAAAAACCAACGTTACCACCGAGGACGTTGCTGAAAATACCGAAGACATCATCGGCAAAGAGGTCACGATTAGAAACACAGTCGAACGACAAGTGGGTGACCTTGGCTATGTCGTGCAGGCGGACGATTTGGGCGGCGAATCCATTCTGATCCTGAATGTTACAGAAGCTCCTTTCCAGCTTCCAGAGGAGCAAGAGATGCCGATTCAAGTAACGGGTGAAGTCGCGCAATTTATGATTGCCGATATCGAAACCGAATACGGTGTAGAGTTAGGTGACGAATATGCTGAGTATGAAGATCAACCTGTTATTATCGCTGCATCCCTCGCCCTTGCTCCGACTCCTGAAGACTTAGCGGAAGCGCCGACAGGCTATTTCGACAAAGTTATTGCTGTCGAGGGTGATGTTAGAGATATTTACTCTCCCAGTTCAATCTCTCTATTTGAAGAGGGTTGGATAGATGATATCGGCGTTTTAGTGATCGGTGTCAATCGCAATCTTAAAGCTGAAGATAGCGTTGTTCAAGAAGGCGAAAGAGTCGTCGTGACGGGTGTAGCGCGTCAGTTTGACCCGAAGCTGTTGCAGGATTCTGACCTCGGTTGGGACGCGCAAAAGATTGAGGAGTTTGGGTCGAGATATACAGACAGACCCGTTATCGTAGCCGAAGATTTCTTTCCTTCTGCTGTCGATAATAAATAACAATTTTGTTCTGAATGATGAAGTGTGACATTATTATGCTTCTGTCTTCGTTCAAAGTGCTTTAGTCACAACAAAGAAAAAGGGCTAAGTCAAGCCTAACGTTGTTTAATTTATTCAAAGGAGCAGTAATGCTAGAAAAAGAAAAGTTTGTCCCCGAAAGCCGTGAATACAAACGTGTTGTTGGTATTTTCCCCAAGCGCGAAAATCTGCAAAATACGATCCAGGCGCTCAAGGATGCGAATTTTGATATGGAGAGAGTCTCTCTCTTAGCGCGGAATATCGAAGACGTTGAAGGTGCCAAGGAAATTACCGAACGACAGGGGAATGAAGCCAAAGAAGGAGCCGGTATAGGTGCGACTACGGGTACTCTTCTTGGTGGTGTCGGTGGTTTCTTGATTGGCGTCGGTGTATTGGCGATTCCTGGTGTTGGTCCAATCCTCGCCGCCGGAGCTGAGATAGGGGCGTTAGGCTCAACCTTAGCCGGAGCCGGAGTTGGTGCAGCAACAGGTGGTATTGTTGGCGCTTTGATTGGTCTGGGTATTCCGGAAGAAAGAGCCAAGGTGTACAATGAGCGCGTCAAAGCCGGCGACTATTTATTGATGGTCAGCGGAAGTGATGAGAAAGTAGAACATGCTGCCTCAATTATGCGCGATCGCCATGCGGAAGAATTGGAAATCTTTGAGGCGCCTGAGCAGGTTGAACATGAGCATGAAGAAAACGTTCACCTGAAAGAAGAACATGTAGAAAAGCATGTAGAAGAAAAGCCTGTGTCTACGGTTAAGCAGCCGAAGACAAATGAGCGAGAAGTTGTTCAAGCTCACGATCTAGAAGGCGATAATGATCCAGACGTTGTTATTGTTGATAAGCGCAAAAAAGCTCGATAAGTTGGCTCAATAGTCTTACCAACCTAACCCCCAACCCCTTCCCTACCAGGGAAGGGGAGCAATTTTAATCTGTCCCCTTAAAACCTAGGCTGAGTAAACTCTGATCAATATCCTCTACTTTGGCACAACCACTCAACGCCATTGCTACATCCAACTCATCCCGCAACAACTCTAAGACATGCTGCACGCCAGCTTCTCCCGCCACCGCTAATCCCCACAACACCGGACGTCCTATCAACACCGCTTTAGCCCCCAATGCTAAGGCTTTGAGGACATCTGTGCCACGGCGAATCCCTCCATCCATAAGCACATCGACTTTATCACCTACAGCCTTAACAACTTCAGCAAGCGCATCAATTGACGCGATCGCACCATCCAATTGTCTACCCCCATGATTGGAGACAATCACAGCTTTTGCCCCATGTTCTACTGCCCGCAGCGCATCATCGCCCCGTAAAATTCCTTTAACAATAATTGGCAATTTTGTCAAGGACTGTAACCATTCCAAATCCTGCCATGTCAATCCGGGGTCAAGCTGTTGGATAAAATAGGCAAATAATCCCGATTCGCCGACGATTTCCGGAATATCTCGATGGACTAAATTTGCCAACTGCATACCCATGGGTAAGGTAAACTGATTGCGTTTATCCTTTTCTCGACACCCCAAAACAGGCGCATCTACGGTGAGACAGAGGGCGCTATACCCGGCAGCTTGAGCCCGTTCAACTAAGTTTTGAGTCAAAGCGCGATCGCGATGCACATAGAGTTGAAACCATAATGGAGAATGACTATCCGTCTGAGATTCCGACTGCACCTGTTTGGATGTCAATGCTACCTCTTCTAACGGTTGAGTGGACATGGTACTCAATACCATCGCTGATCCCAGTTTAGCCGCTGCCTTTGCTGTTACGATTTCCCCTTCTGGATGAGCTAAACATTGAAATGCCATCGGTGCAATTAGAATCGGTAGGGAGAGAGATTGCCCTAAAACCGTTGTACTTAAATCACGCTGACTCACATCAACTAACATGCGGGGGCGAAGTTTGAATTTCTCAAACGCTGTCCGATTATCGCGCAACGTTATCTCATCCCAAGCGCCACTAGCATAATAATCTAGCGCCATGCGAGATAACTGCTGATGGGCTAATGATTCGTACTCAAAAAGGTTAATCGGTTGAGTCATACTATCAGGGAACAGGTAGATGAGGGAGATGGGGGAGATGAGGGAGCAGGGGGAGATTATGTAGGGGCGGGTTTCACTACTATCTTTTTGGTTACACCCAGATGTAACTAAACCCGCCCCGACTAAATGACAAATGACAAATGACAAATGACAAATGACAAATGACAAATGACAAAT
>NZ_JBKHHI010000244.1:0-9883 GCF_046539235.1 Coleofasciculus sp. | reverse complement strand
CGCCACCCAGGTAGGGGTTTGGTCACCAAACCCCTGTTTGGTCACCAAACCCCTGGTAACTGGTAGCACCAAACCCCTAGTAGCACCAAACCCCTGGTAGGAATCACCGTGCTTGTAACGCGGTGAGGATGTCAAGTTTGATTCATTACCGTTCTGTCGCCACAGCTTGATTCGAGACGGTTTCAGTTAAATTGGCTGGAGAATTGGCTCGAATAGCGCGAAACATACCAAATCGACAAAGCCCAGAACCGAAGGCTAGCCGCATTAATAAAATTGTCGGCACTTCTCGCACAGACTTGATAAAACCTGATAGACCAAACTGTAGCCATCCCTGGGGTCGAACTATGCCTTGCCAGATAGTATCAAGCCAAGATGGAAGCGTTTCTTCTGTCCAATCTGCCGTTTTTACATTGCCCTCAACCAGTCCGGTTTCCTGCAACCGTTCCGAAAACCCTTCAATGCTGGAAAACGCCGGATGAGACCACTGATCCAAAAGTTGCTGCATCACCGGACGCTCCCAAAAATTGAGTGGTTTCTGGCGATCATCCCGTTGATTCCAGTCAGCAATAACCAGAATACCACCCGGCTTGATTACCCGCATTAATTCTTTGGCAAAAAGAGCTTTATCGGGAATATGAGGACCCACTTCAATTGACCAAACCACATCAAAACTGGCATCTGGGAAAGACATTGCCATGGCATCATCGACTAAAAACGTCGCATCTAAGTCCTTTGGCGTTAACTCCTGAGCGCGTTTTATTTGTTGGGGACTGATGCTAATTCCGGTTACGGCAAACCCGTAATCCCGTGCTAAAATACGACTGCTGCCGCCGATGCCACACCCGACATCTAAAACAGTGGTTCCTGGGGGTAATTTATCGAGTCCTCCCCAACGCGCCATTTCATGCACAAAATCAGATTTTGCGGCTAAAAAATCCTTGGGTTGAGGCGGTGAGCCATAATGCCCTAAGTGAATATGTTCGCCCCAATAAAACTCCAAAATACCATCTTCTGTCCATTGGTCATAAGAATTGACCACCGATTCAGACGATTGATAGCGGCGACCCGTAACCAGATAGAGTAGGATCGCGATCGCCAGGAGTCCCAGCAGAAGTCCCAGAAGTGGAAAAAAGAAATTCATCAACGTTAAATCCTCAATTTTTTGACCCTGTTGATAATCGGGTTCAGAGTTGCCTGATTAACCCACGTTATAATAACGGGCGGGTTTGGTTTAGAGGTTATCGGTAGATACCCCAATTAAACGGCTAAACCCGCCCCTACAATTAACTTATTTTAACGGCTATTACTGAACTGACGCTCTAGGTAATCAGTGTGATCAGCTGATGGGCATTTAAATTGGGTAGTTCCTGTTCTCTGTTCCCCATTCCCTGTTCCCTCCACAATAATGATTTCAATCTTCACCCTGTTTCTGACAAGCATCTAAATAAATTTGAGCCACTTGATCAACGGGATTAACCTGCAAACACTCTTGAAAAATTTGGGCGGATTCTTTAAAGAAACGTTTACTATACAGAAATAAAGCCTTCTCAAAATCAGGCTTTGTCATTAACTTTACCGAGCGGAGTTCTGGTGGATCTGCCTCAAATATTTCAAAAACAGATACCATTTCACTTTTGCCCTTAACCTGAACTTGACCGATAATCCGGAAGGCATATTCAACCGGATGATTTAGCTGTAAAAACGTGTGATGAGAAATTAATAAGGATACCCCATACTCTTTGGTAAGCTGTTCTAAGCGAGCGGCTAAATTGACCGCATCACTAATCACTGTACCATCCATGCGATTGTGTCCGCCCACAGTTCCCAGCATCAGCGAACCCGTATTAATCCCAATCCCAATCTGAATCGGGGGACGATCCGGGCGTCGCCGCGTTTTATTATAATCAGTCAACCGATTTAACATATCAATTCCGGCGCGAACCGCATCATCAGCACTACCATTAAATAGCGCCATAATCGCATCACCGATATATTTGTCAATAAAGCCATCATGTTCGACAATCGCAGGTTCCATGCGCGACAGATAGGCATTGATAAATTTAAAATTATCCTCTAAACTCATCCGTTCCGAGAGAGTGGTGAAGGAACGAATATCCGAAAATAGAATTGACATTTTTTTCTGCACCGCCTCGCCGAGTTTGACATCGACAATGCTTTTCTTGTCCAGCAATTGGAGAAAATTTTCCGGGACAAAACGTTCATAAGCTTGATTCAGTTGCAGCAGTTGAGCCGTAAAATCCTTGCGTTCAGCTTCAGCTTTTTTGCGTTCAGTAATATCTTGAAACGCCGCGATCGCAAACGTCACCTGACCCCCTTCATCAAAAATTGGGATACCCCAAGCTTCAATAGGAATAATCTGATCGCCCTGGTGAATTTCAATGTCATCAGCCGTGGCACTTTCTCCCATTAACGCTTGCACCACGGGCAATAAGTCCGCCGGATAGAGTTGTTCAGTTCCAGCAATATAAAATTGATACACCTCAGCGAATTGTTCAGCAAAGGTATCAGGAACCACACCTTTACCAATTAACTGTTGCGCCCGTTGATTCAGGTAATAGGTTTTTCCGCTTGCATCTAATACCGCTACCCCAACCGGAACCGCTTCCAAAAATTGGGCTAAGCGGCGTTCACTTTCCCGTGCGGCTTCTTCGGCTTGTTGATGTAACTCCTCCTCAATCGCATCAGAATGAGCCGTGGTGGTTTCCAGTAAAATTTCTAAATCAGCATTGTAGCGCTGCAATTCCCAGGTTTGGTAAAGTGCGATCGCCATTGATGATCCAATTAACGCCACAAGCGGGGAAACCACGGGCAACCACCAATTAGCCAGAAACGCCCCATAACTCCCAACCACCAGGATACTACCCATGAAGAACGTGCCGAAACCGACAACCGTCCATCGGGGAAAAATCCTATCCGCGAATTGGTTCGCTTGTTGGAGTTTCCAACTTCCTCCCGCACCAATAAAAGACCAGACGATAATCCATAACCACTCGACTGGATCAATCCAAATTGTCAGCCAAGACAGTTGGTTTATTCTATCAATGAAGGGAATTAAAAGGCGTCCATCAATCGCCTTAATTAAAGGGCGTCCCGCCATCGCCCCACTAATGATCTGACTGGCGATATTGGCATGAATAATCACGCCCGGTGTTTGCTGACGAGAACCGATGGTATTTTGACTATAGGGTGTAAAGAATAAGTCGTTAGCACTTTGTCCGGTAGCGCCAATGAGAACAATGCGATCGCGCATCAAATCCGGTGCTATCCGGTTCTCTAAAATATCAGCAATGGATACAGTTTGGAAGTTCTCTCTCGGTCCACGATAGTTTAAGAGGATTTGATAGCCACCCACATCAGCATTAACATAGCCACCTTCATTCCCCGTCAATGGGGCAAATTCTGCCTTACCCAACTGTAAATGACTCGTTCCCTCATCCGTCATTTGCAGGGTAATCCCTTCGGCGTCTAGGTACATTAACGCCAGCTTTACCCCTAATCCTAAGTGGATGGACTCATCGTCTAATTGGACAGACAGCAATCCGCGACGAACTTTGCCATCCGCATCCAAGACTAAATCAGCCATCGCCACTTGATCCAGTTGTTTTAGGGTTGGCGATGGTGCTACCGTTTCGCCCACGACTTTTTCCACACCAATCAGGTTCGGTGTAGACTTAAATACCTCGACTAATTCCTGATGACCCGGTTCGACTGGCAAATCGCGGTACAAATCCAAGCCAATCGCCCTAGGCTGTTGGGCGTTTATTTTTCTAAGTAATTTTGCTAAGACCTGATCAGGAATGGGCCAGGTTCCAATCTGGGTAATATCAGACTCATCAATGGTTACCACCAAAATCCGGGGATCAACTGGTTCTTGGGGACGCTGCTGAAAAAATTGGTCGAGTGTTGCCCATTCGAGAAGCTGAAACGAACCCGTCCAAGCCGTAGCGATCACCAATCCGGCGACAGTGGGGGCAGTGATCAGTACCCCTTGCCATTTAGAAATATGCTGCTTGAGCTTTTGCCACATTTAGGATGAGCAATCAAAATTAACATGAGTAGTCCCCTGATTGCTATGGCGAATCATTCTCTATTCTTTAGAGTAGCTCAACTCAAGCTGAGTCGTGGCTTAGATGGTTTGTCTCAACCCCATGGAATTAAATTCCCACTAAACTAGCCGAAAATAGACCGTAGGGTGGGCACTGCCCACCAGCCTCAACTAGTAACTATCTTCGCTGCCTACGGTATGCAGTGCTAGATCGTTATTAGCGCGGTTGAGTCGATCCGCGATCGCTGTTCGCAGTTTCAGCGTGATCGATGGTGTAGCCAGCACCTCTTGGGCTTGTTCTCGGTAGATAGCACTGGTTACCGGATCAACTTGGTCAATGTTCTGTAAATTTGAAAATACTGTATCCGCAGAAATGGTCATCAGCTTAAACCCTTTCATCACATATAATTAATTACGATCTTGACTTAAGTCTCGAACATATGGCAATAGTTGAATGATTAAAATAAAACAAAAATTCTTCGACGCATCAGCTTCAACGGATGTATGGCAATGTTGAGATGCTCTAACGTGACAAATCTCTATCCGCCTGTATCAGTAGCTATCAGCCCTATCTCTGAAGCTTCTAAAAATCCGGAAGAATGTACACAAAAGTAGAAAATGCACTTGACTGTGCATGACGGCTTCCCCCCTAGGGATTGACCCCGAATTCGACTGTGGGAGTGCCGATTGCCGATTGCGGTTTTGGAGCCGATTGTATAAGCTTTAGCTTACTACATCAAAGGCTGCTAACCCGTTTTAACGGGTTTGAGCTTTTAGCGCGAACTTTAGTTCAGGGCTTAATGTACGTTATGAAATTACCCTTGTCTCGTCAGAAACGGCAGATTATCCAGTTTCTCGGTTTATTCTGCTGCTGTTGCGTCCTGATTATTAGTTGTGGTGGGCAAAATACACCCACTGATAATGCTGCAAGTTCCGTCACTAGCATCAGTAGCCCTGAACGCATCGCTGTGGGTTCTGTTGCCAAACCCCGAACCCTTGATCCGGCTGATGCGTATGAAGTGGCAATTAGTGATATTATTACCAGCTTAGGCGATCGCCTCTATACCTACCAGGGGGATACAGATACGCTGATTCCCCAACTGGCGACAGAACTCCCGCAAGTCAGTGATGATGGGTTAACCTACACAATTCCTGTGCGTCAGGGTGTTACGTTCCATGATGGCACACCTTTTAACGCAGACGCCATGGCATTTTCCTTGAGGCGGTTTAGTGAAAACGGGGGTAAACCTTCCGCCCTACTTTCTAACATCATGGAATCCGTGGAAGCCACAGGGGAATACGAACTCACAATCAAGCTAAAAAATGACTTTGCTCCCTTCCCTTACCTACTAGCCTTTCCTGGATTAAGTGCAGTTTCACCTCAAGCTTATGAAATTGGACAAGGCAAATTTAAACCCAATGAGTTTGTGGGAACAGGTCCCTATAAGCTAGTTTCCTTTGAACCAAGTTTAGTCAAGGTGGATGTTTTTGAGGACTATTGGGGAGAAAAACCACCCAATCAAGGCATTGACTTTCAGTTTCTCAGTAGTCCCGCTAACTTGTATAATTCCTTTACCACAGGTGCGGTTGATATTGCCTATCGTGACTTAGATGCCGATCAAATTCTCAGCCTCAAAGAGGATGCTGAATCGAAAGGGTATCAAGTGTTAGAAAAGCCCAGCAGCCGCATAGACTATATGGTGCTAAATGTCAAGCAGAAACCCTTAGATCAGGTAGAAGTCCGACAAGCGATCGCGGCGTTAGTGGATCGTCAGTTAATCATTGATCGCGTCTATCGGGGTCAAGCGGAACCCGCTTACAGTATTATTCCCGACACCTTCGCCACCAGTCAACCCGTATTTAAGCAACCTTATGGGGATGGCAATGTGGAAAAGGCAAAAGAACTTTTAACCGAGGCAGATTTTTCTGCTGAAAATCCGTTTGTCTTGGAAATTTGGTACAGTTCCGATAGCCCTCAACGCCAACAAATTGTTACGCTTCTCAAAGAATATGCCGAGCAAAAAATGGATGGTTTGATGCAAGTTCAACCGCAAGCTGTTGAATCTGCTACCCTCTTTGGTAATATTCCCAAAGGCATTTATCCCAGCTATTTAGTGGCTTGGTTCCCGGATTTTGGCGATGCGGATAATTACGTCAGTCCCTTTTTCAGTTGTACGAAAGGATCAGCGGAAACGGGATGTCAGGAAGGAGCTAGTCAAAGCCAAGGCTTCTTCTATTACAGTGAGAAGATGAACCAACTCATTGAAGCGCAACGCCAGGAACAAGATCCCCAGGTGCGACAAGAACTATTTGAGCAAATTCAAGAGCTAATCGCTCAAGATGTTCCGCTGGTTCCTTTGTTGCAGAAAAAAGAATTTGCCTTTGCTCAAGACAGCTTACAGAACGTGGAAATTAACCCAATTATTGGTATCTCGTTTTGGCAGGTTGATAAAAATGCTTAAGCCTGTCATCTTAGCGCCCTGGTTTGCGCGTTTCGCCGTAACGCTTATCCAGGCAGGTGCTACAACAATTTCTGTTTTCGTGTTGTGTGTGCCGCCGCATTGACTCTGTAGCCCTTTGCTCTTTTGTCCTGTTGTCCTTATATACCTTTTTTCTTCTTCTGCCGCAAGGTTATAGGGTTATGGGGGCATGAAGTGATGGGAAGATATATTAGTAGGTATGTACAGATGTGCATATTACAATTGAGATGGTTTACCAGTGGAATCGGGACAAGGCAACAGCCAATCTTCGTAAACATGGCATCGACTTTGCTGATGCAGTATCTGTTTTCTCGGATGCTCTGGCAATTTCCATTCTAGACGAGCGGTTTGATGAAGAACGATTCGTGACAATTGGTATGGATGCTTTTGGTAGAATATTGGTGGTTGTCTACACGCTGCGGGATGATCAGATTCGGATTATTTCTGCCCGAAAAGCAACTCGGCAAGAACGACAGCAGTATGAAGAGGGATAATCGTCATGGAAGCAGAATATGACTTTAGTCAAGGAAAGCGGGGCGCGATTGACCCAACATCATTAGGCAAAACCCGCATCACAATCCGGCTAGATAATGAAATTCTCGCGTGGTTTCGTGAGCAAGTTCACAGTGCAGGCGGAGGAAACTACCAAACCTTGATTAATGAAGCCTTACGCCAGCATATTCAGCAAAACTGCCAATCTTTGGAGGACACCTTACGCAAAGTTGTGCGTGAAGAACTTGAGCGTATTGAGCGTTGATACCAAATTCGCTCAAGAAACCCTTTATTTAAATTCAGATGTCTCGTTCTCGTGCTTTACTTTACTATGTCATCGCCCGGTTGCTACTGGCACCGTTAATGATGTTTACGATTGTTACTATCGTATTTTTGCTCCTCCGCGCTACGCCAGGAGATCCCATTGATGCAGTAATTGGTAATCGTGCGCCTGAAAGTGTAAAAGCCGAATTTCGGGAACGGTTGGGATTAAATCAACCGCTACCCTTACAGTATGTGAATTATTTATTTAGTTTACTCCGCCTGGATTTAGGCAGTTCAATTAGTGACCAAGGACGAGATGTTTTGCAAGTGATTCAGCAGTATTTCCCCGCGACGGCAGAAGTAGCGATATGTAGTATGATTGTCGCCATAACGGTAGGAATTGGTGTGGGTATTTTTTCCGCCTCTCGTCCCGGTACTGTCTTTGATTTAGGGGGACGACTATTCGGGATTATTACCTATGCCTTACCGATATTTTGGGCAGGAATGATTGTCCAATTAATCTTTGCCGTACAGTTAGGATGGTTTCCCCTGGGTGGGCGATTTCCCGCATCAGCAACTCCGCCCACAGGATTCACTGGACTGTATACGGTTGATAGCCTCTTGAATGGGAATTTCAACCAATTTTTAACGGCATTATATTATTTAACTCTACCCTCGTTAACTTTAGGAATTCTTCTAAGTGGAATTTTTGAGCGTATTGTCCGGGTGAATCTCAAGCAAACTCTGAACGCTGATTATGTAGAAGCCGCACGCGCTAGAGGGATTCAGGAACGGACAATTTTACTGCATCATGCATTGAAAAATGCGTTGATTCCAGTAATTACGGTAATGGGACTCACGTTTGCATCGTTGCTAGGGGGTGCGGTGTTAACTGAAGTGACCTTTTCCTGGCCCGGATTAGCTAATCGATTATATGAAGCGATTCAGTTACGAGATTACCCGACGGTGCAAGGAATTATGGTGTTTTTTGGGGCAATTGTGGTGATAGCGAGTATTGCGATTGATATTATCAATGCCTTAATTGACCCGCGTATTCGGTATTGATACCTAGTTTAACCCCGCTGCGGCGATTAAAATCCCTCTGGGACTATAGCGGTACTAATACCAAATCCGCCTTTATTACCCCCTTTTGCCACGGCGATTGAAATCGCTGCTACACAAACAAAGTCCGCCTGCGCGGACTGGGTTATTACGGGGATAGCTAACTCGGATTTGGTATGACTTTGGTAGGTTGGGTTGAACGACGTGAAACCCAACAGACTCCAGCTAAGGGCTGCTGAATAAGTCTTGTGGTGGGGAGAGGCAATAGGGAACAGGGAATAGGCAACAGTTTCAACTCCCTGTTTGCGAAAAAACTGGACAATTGCCAGGTAAGCTAGAGGTGATTGGTGATTTGGCGACTTGAACTCACGATCGCATGTCTCAGAAAAACGAAACGACTATATTAGTGTTAGCCTTGCTGATTACCCTCGGTTTAGTCGGGGGCGGGGTTTGGTGGTTTAGCCGTGAGTCTGACTTAATTAACGGAAACCGCCAGGTTAAGGTCAATCGTCAATCCCCTGAACAATCCCAACAGGCTAAAACTTTTGCTCAAGTGCAAGGTGTACCTGAAGGACTCTTTAGCTATGGGGGTAGCACCACTTGGGCACCCATCCGTGAAGTCGTAGATCCCGCGATTCAAACCGTGTGGCCCCAATTCCGATTGCGCTACACTGATCCGACAACAGGCGCACCAGGTTCGGGTACAGGGATTAAAATGCTGTTAAATAACCAACTGGCGTTTTCCCAATCCTCGCGCCCACTCAAACAAGAGGAATATGACCAAGCCCAGCAACGGGGGTTTACTCTCAAAGAAATTCCTGTCGCTATTGATGGTATTGCCGTTGCGGTTAATCCTGACCTGCAAATTCCGGGTTTGACGGTTACTCAGCTAAAAGATATTTATACGGGTAAGATTACCAACTGGAATCAAGTCGGGGGTACTGACTTACCAATTATCCCTTATTCCAGACGCCCAGAAGAAGGCGGTACAATTGAGTTTTTTGTGGACAATATTTTAGAGGGAGAAGAGTTTGGGGCGACTGTTGAGTTTATCCCAACCACGACTCAAGCTTTGAGAGTGTTAGCGGATAATCCTGGCGGCATTTATTACGCCTCTGCACCTGAAGTTGTGCCTCAATGTACAATAAAATCTTTACCGATTGGACGCCAACCCGATGAACTAATTCCGCCTTACCAGGAACCCTTTGTCCCACTTTCCCAATGTCCCGGACAGCGCAATCAGCTGAATAAGCAGGCGTTTCAATCAGGAAGTTATCCGATTACTCGTCGATTATTTGTCATTATTAAACAAAATGGTCAAGTTGATCAACAAGCCGGGGAAGCTTATGCTCGATTTTTACTCACTAACCAGGGTCAGGACTTAATTAGCCAAGCCGGATTCGTCAGTTTGCGCTGAGTTGAGCAGGGGAGATGGGGGAGATGGGAGAGATAGGAGAGTAGACCAATGACAAATGACAAATGACGAATGACAAATGACAAATGACAAATGACAAATGAC
>NZ_JBKHHI010000243.1:0-9888 GCF_046539235.1 Coleofasciculus sp. | reverse complement strand
AAAATACTATTTAGGCTGTTGTTGTTTCGTTATCATTGGGTAGGGCGGGTTTTGTTGTTTAGTTATCGGTGAATACATAATTGAGTTCCTAAACCCGCCCCTACAATTGCCTTGTTTATTAACCGTAGAGCTTTATGCACGACTCTATCAATTTTCCATCGTCCCTTGATTCAACTTCAGTTGAACTACCCATCATTATTCGTCTAGAAAATATTTCTAAGGTTTATGGTACGGGTAATACAGAAGTCAAAGCCCTCAGCCAAGTGAATCTAACCATAGAGAAAGGTGAATACTGCTCGATTATGGGGGCGTCAGGTTCGGGAAAATCAACTGCCATGAATATTATCGGCTGTCTTGACCAACCCACGTCTGGACGCTATTACCTCGATGGTGTGGATGTTTCTCATCTGGATGATGCTCAATTAGCTGGGATTCGCAATGTCAAGATTGGCTTTGTGTTTCAGCAGTTTCACTTGTTACCCCAACTTACCGCTTTGGAAAATGTGATGTTGCCCATGGTGTATGCTGGAATTTCCCCCCAAGAACGCCGCGATCGCGCCATGAGTGTTTTAAAGCGGGTGGGCTTGGAAAACCGCCAGTTGAATAAGCCCAATCAACTGTCTGGTGGACAACAGCAACGGGTAGCCATTGCCCGCGCGATCGTCAATCAACCCGTATTACTTTTGGCAGATGAACCAACCGGGGCGCTGGATTCTCGTACAACGACTGAAGTGATTGGGTTATTTAGCCAACTCAATGAGGAGGGAATTACGGTGGTGATGGTGACTCACGAACCGGATGTCGCTCGTTTGACGAAGCGTATTGTTTGGTTTCGGGATGGTGAAGTCATTCATTCGTATTTGACGCCAGAGGAAATGGTACAAGTGGCAACAGGGTAGTTGTTCATGGTTCCTTGGTAATCGTAATACCCGACAAGATTTGGAACCAAAGAACCAAAAAGCTAGCGCTACTCAAAACTCGGTCAGGGCGGGTTTAGTCGCATCTAGGTGAAACCGAAATGATAGTAGTGAAACCCGCCCCTACTTTCCTCAAAACTCAGAACTTAAGTTCCAACTGATATCGGTTTTGTTTTACTGTTTCGCAAAAAACTCATAAAGTTTTGTACGAAAGATTTACTGAGCGTTTTAGTTTCCGATTCTTCCGTCAATTGCGCGGGTAAGGGTTCAACGGATTGAGTGGGTAGATTTCCCACGAATAACGGCACTTCTTCGGCTAAACCGACTGTAATCAGGGCAAACGCAATTTGCTGCACTTTTTCTATCGGGAGTCGTAGTTCCCTGGCAATCATTTTCAGCGAAACCGTCCCTTTAGTATACTCCCAAATCTGCCATTCGACCGGATCTAATCGGTAACGAAGTTGACCTGTCTTTGTACTGATTAAACCGCTATTGGGATCAGGTAATTTATCAGCTAAGGTATCCCAGTTTGGCAGCACCCGCAATCCCATTAACGTGGCTTCAGTGGCGGGTATGCTCAACCCCGTCATTTCTCGCCCAGGTAGGGGTACATTCTGCTCCAATTTAAATTGAGCATCTTTGAGTTGAAACAGGGCACCGATTTGCTGTAAAACCTGAACTTGGAATAACTGTTTAAGATGTTCGGTTTGTAAAACACCGTGATTTTTGAGACACAATCCCAGCGGTTTTCCAGTCGGACAGCACCATTGGACTAACTTGGCTACCACGCGATCGCTCACCCACTGGTATTGCTCAATTAGGGCGATTAAACCTTGACCATCCAAGCGATTAGCTGTCGCGACAATACGACCTTGGTGAACCCATACATAATAGGGAATTGATGGTCTGGTTAATGCGGTGCGTAATGTGAGTAACCCGGTTTTTTTCCCTTGTTCAATCAAATGAAATAGTTCGGGAAGGGATAAGTCAGATAAGTAACCTGTAATAGCCATAGTTTTAAAAGGACAGTTTTAAGAACATCAGCGCCGACTTCAATCAGGCAGGACGTGTTCAAGCTTTAAAGGAAGTTAGCTGAATTTTATATTTTCTTAATAATATTATAGCTTAACAATTATTCATATTAGCCGATAGTCTTACTTTTTTCAGGATAATCCTGCCACTTCAGCCCAAGTAGCGAGGACGCCGAAGCCTGCATGAAGCACAAACATCTGGCTAGCTTACTTCTAGATATGAACAAAATGCTCACACGCTCCATAATGATTTGCAAAAATGGGATTTGCCTTCTGTTGCTTCTGGCGTTGGCAATAATTAAATATAGTGATGTAAATTTAATTTATTATGAATTATATTTATTGGAAATAATTAAAAATGCCCAAACTATTATGTTTTAACAACAGAATTTAAATAATGTTCAATTAAGACAATTAGAGTATCAATAACTGAATCTTTTTCATTAGCATTTAAGCTGACAAAAGGCGGACGAGTTTTTTCATCCACAAAACCTAGAGCGATCGCGACATTTTCTTCAGACCAAGCGCCTTCACAATCCCTGTGGGTCAAGCCAATTAGCATGGGAATGTCTACCCTCTGTTTCATAAACGCGAGCAGCTTACGGGCTGAACGAAAATCGCTAGGTCGGTGAGCATCTACCAAAAGAATATAAGCATGGGCTTTGCGAATCAAGATATCCCACATAAAATCGAAGCGAGCTTGTCCTGGTGTACCATAGAGATGCAATGCCATTTCTGGGGCAAATTGCAAGCGTCCAAAGTCCATCGCTACGGTTGTTTTTTTCTTAATGTCAGTAGTTTGATCGGTTGAGAGTCGATCCGTATCAACTACAGCAATCTCGCTAACTGAGCGAATGAAGGTGGACTTGCCAGCACCCACTGTACCCGTAACAACTAGACGCATAATTTCCACCGTTACTTGCTGCTCCTCAAGAAACCCAGCAAGTTTTGCATAAAGGAAGGACTAACCTCAGAGCTATTATCCTCCTTAGTGCCATGATTGGTTCCAGCAGCTACAGGTTCTAAAACATCTTCTGCCATGGCTTTAGCACGAGACGTCGCCGTCATCATTGGGACTTCTTGGACTAAACCCACGCTAATCAGTCGAAATGCCGTTTGTTGAATTATTTCTATGGGTTGTTTGAGCTGAGTTGCCATTGTATTCAGAGAAATCGAGCCATTTGATCGCTGCCAAACTTGCCCTTCCAGCGAATCCAAGCGCAGATGACGCTTACCAATCACTACTCTCGACAGGGCGGAGGTTGGTTCTGGCAGTTTGTTTGCTAATAATACCCAGTCTCTTAACACTCGTAAACCCATTAACGTGGCTTCGGTGGCGCTGAGGCTTAAGCCAGTCATTTCCGTCGTGGGCAAAGTCGCTTTAGTATCAAATTTAAATCGAGCCTCTCTCAGCCGAAACAAACCACAGACTTGCCGTAGAACTTGAGCGTGGAACAACAGTCTGAGTTGTTCCGGCTGGAGAAACGATTGAGTCTTTAAGTATAAACCAATCGGAATATTCGCTGGGCAACGGTTCACCTGCTCTCGCAACACTTCCGGGCTAATCCAGCCTCGTTGTACAATCATGGCGAGCAAGCACTGGTGATCCAAGCGATTGGTCACAGCGACAATGCGACCTTGATGTAATAGTACATGGCGTACTCGTTTCTCATGATTTTCTGTCAGGAATCGCAAGGTCAGCAATCCGGTTTTGCTACCTTGATCTAGAAATTGAAATAGTTCAGGGAGAGAAAACTCCGACAAACAGCTTGTAATTGCCATTACTTGTTCACTACTTGCTAAAAAATTGTCAAAAAAATAGGCAGACTTTAGAGTTATTGTCTTAGGTTTGAAAGTCAAATTGAAGAATACTCAATCTTTTGTTACGTTTCTTAGATAAATCATAAATATCTTTATGATCTATAGTAATCGTGTTATCCTAACCTTGGCAACATTAGTCAGAGCGCCAAAGCAACAGTCAGGACAAGTTTACACTGCCTGATTCAAGATTGGGTGTCGGTTCTCAGGATTCTTTCAAGTTCAAGACTTATCTGTGAGCAGCGCTTTAGCTTACCTTACCGACTTGATAGAGTTATGGGGATTAAATCTCTATCCTGTATGTGAGCTTAAACTCAAGCCCACACTGCATTCTGGGTAAACTCACTCTTGGGCGAGTGTCAGAGAGTATCCCACCTCGTCACAGTCATGATAGAGGTAGGAGAGCAATTGTGATTCTTGTCGTAGTCATGAATTATTCAGCGACCTGTGATTGAGTGTCATAGGCTCCTGATATTTTCCGGATTGGATCAAGCGCCGCCTTCAACTCTGGAATCACACGCTTAATTTCCAGCAACAGTACACCTTGTTTAGCCGCTTTGCTAGCTAAAACCAGTAACACCGCATATTCGCCGCAATTGGTCAAAATGCCGTAGCCGCGATCGCCTTCGACGTAGATGCGATCAAGAAAGCCTCGGGACAATTCTGAGCCAATCCGCTCTCCCAACGATAGCATCGCGGCTGACATGGCGGAAACTCGTTCTTCATCCATCTCATTGGGCAAGCTTGAAGCTAGGGGTAGCCCGTCTGGAGACACCAAAGCGGCTCCCTGAACCTCACTGGTGCCCGTCACAAAATTTTGCAAAATGCTCTCAATCTTCGCCGTGTTAATGGTCATTGTCATCATCCTCGATAAGTCCGGGTTGGATCTGGTGAGACAGTCAAAGGGTATGAATACCACTAAATCCATCCATTATCCAAGTATCCAACTCTATCTCACAATCGAACTTATCACGGACTTTTCGATCAATCGGATAGGGGCTTGGTTACCATAGGGGCTTGGTTCCCAAGCCCCTACTTCCCCAATCCCTTGAGACTCTATAAACTAGGGGTTTTTCCGGTTTCTTCCTGGCTGGGAATGGGTTGAACGTTACTGTAACCCATCATTCCCGCAACTTGGCGCAGTAGAGAGATTTGCCCCTCGAAATCTAGATTTTCGATTTGGGATAGAATCCGATTTACCTCTGGACTCGCTTTATAGTTGAGGGGCATATCGACAACCGTATCACCCATTCCTTGCGCCCATGCGTACCAGGCTAACAATTGGTTATTTTCACTCAATGCCCCGTATGCCCGTGATACTTGTGTATCTTCACGATTGACGATTTCTCGCATCGCGGCTAGCTGCTGATCATCGGAAAGGTTAAAGAAGTCTCGCAGCAGTTGGGGGGAGATTTCCGCATCAGCCGCTGTGGGTGCTGCTGGTGTGATCGAATCACCCATTTTTTTGTAGATGTAGTAAAGTAACGCTAGTTTGTCATCGGTACTCAAACCCTCAAATGATTGGGCTACTTTTTTCGTCTCCTCAGAGCGGGCTGGGTTTACACCAGTCGGTTGAGTAGAAGCCATATAGTTTCTTTCCTCCTAATACAACAAAATATCTCTACTCCTAGGTTTACCAAAGTTTACAAACAGGAATCGCCCTCCGATCGGTAGAGTTTGCTTAGAATCTGTGGTTAGATCAACACCTTCCTCTATCCAGAGACGATGAAGTTGGTGGGAAGACAAAGACAATGACCACCGAATGCAGGATAATGGGCAAAGCGTTCACATTCTGTTACCTTAGACGTTCCTCCCTATCAAAGCACTTATTTTTTCATCGGTTATGCGGACTCATTATTGCGGCGAATTGCGAAGTAACCATGTTGGTGAAACCGTTACCCTCTGTGGTTGGGTAGATCGGCGACGTGACCACGGGGGGGTGATATTTTTAGATTTGCGCGATCGCACGGGTATTGTGCAGATTGTTAGTGATCCTCAGCGCACGCCGGATTCTTATAAGAATGCAGAAGCCGTGCGGAATGAGTATGTAGTCCAAATTACCGGGCGTGTGAGTCGGCGTCCCGATGATTCACTCAACCCGAACTTATCTACGGGTGAAGTGGAAGTGTATGCGGATCAGATTAACCCGTTGAATACGGTGCGGAAGCAGTTACCCTTTCAGGTGTCTACTGCTGACGTCGAAGCCGTGCGGGAAGACTTGCGGCTCAAATATCGGTATCTGGATATTCGCCGCGATCGCATGCGCCAAAATATAGAATTGCGCCATCAGGTGATTAAGGCGATTCGCCGTTATTTAGAAGATGAGCAACATTTCATTGAGGTGGAAACCCCAATGTTAACCCGTTCCACACCGGAAGGGGCGAGAGACTATTTAGTTCCCTCTCGTGTGAATCCAGGAGAATGGTACGCATTACCACAATCGCCGCAATTATTCAAGCAATTGTTGATGGTTGCCGGCTTAGACCGTTACTATCAGATTGCCCGTTGCTTTCGGGATGAAGATTTAAGGGCAGATCGTCAGCCGGAGTTTACCCAGTTGGACATGGAAATGAGTTTCATGTCCCAGGATGAGATTCTCCAGCTGAATGAAGGCTTGGTCTGTCATATCTTTAAAACAGTAAAAGGGATAGACATTCCCCGCCCTTTTCCCCGTTTTACCTACGCCGAAGTCATGGAACGCTACGGTACGGATAAACCCGATACCCGCTTTGGCTTGGAACTGGTGGATGTATCGGAATTACTCAAAGATTCAGGATTTAAAGTCTTTTCCGGTGCAGTGGCGGCTGGGGGTAAGGTAAAAGTGTTACCAATTCCTGGCGGTAACGAAAAAATCTCCAACGTGCGGATTAAACCCGGTAAGAGTGGTGACTTATTTAACGAAGCTGCCGCCGCAGGTGCTAAGGGTTTGGCTTATATTCGGGTGCGAGACAACTGGGAAATTGACACGATTGGGGCAATTAAAGACAATCTCACTGAGGAACAGAAACAGAAACTGTTAGAGATGACGGGGGCTAAACCTGGTCATTTACTCTTATTTGGTGCGGGTGCTACCGATGTGGTGAATAAAACCTTGGATCGGCTACGCCAGGTATTGGGTCAGGAGTTGGGACTGATTAACCCGACGAAAATTAATTTACTCTGGGTGACAGATTATCCGATGTTTGAATGGAATGCGGATGAAAAGCGCTTAGAGGCAATTCATCACCCCTTTACCGCGCCTCACCCCGATGATATCGATAATCTGAAAACGGCAAGGGCGCAAGCTTATGATCTAGTGTATAACGGCTATGAAGTCGGTGGTGGCAGTTTGCGGATGTACCAACCCGATATTCAGAGACGAGTATTCGAGGCAATTGGATTGTCGCCAGAAGAGGCTCAAAATAAGTTTGGTTTTTTGCTAGAAGCTTTTGATTATGGTGCCCCTCCTCATGGCGGAATTGCTTATGGCTTAGATCGGTTGGTTATGTTGTTAGCTGGGGAAGAGTCAATTCGGGATGTGATTGCGTTTCCTAAGACACAGCAAGCCAGTTGTTTGTTAACGGAAGCACCCGCCCAGGTGGGAGAGAAGCAGTTAAAAGAATTGCACGTTGCTTCTACCTATAAGCCGAAGAAAGCATCTGGGGTAAAGTAGATCGTTCGTCGTGGCAATATTGTAGAGACGTTGCATGCAACGTCTCTACAAGTAAAGTTTGATGTCGGTTACCTCAAGAAATAGGGGTCTTCCGTAGTTACTGTGCTAAATTGTTAGTTTTATTTGCCAGAATAATTACAATAAGTCAAATAAAATGGTTCAAATTATTCTTAATTTATCTGAGGAAATATTGTCGGCACGGCGTAAGTCTCCCCAGGAGTTTGGGGAGGAGATGCGTTTGGCAGCGGCGATATTTTGGTATCAGCAGGGGGAAGTGTCTCAGGAGAAGGCGGCGCAGATTTCTGGATTAAATCGTCGGGATTTTCTGGAAGTTTTGGCTCGGCATAAAATTGATGTTTTTCGGGTAGATTTTGATGATTTGGAGCAGGAGTTAGAGCGTGCCTAGCTTGACGGTAATTAATACTTAACCACTGATTTTTTTGAGTAAGGGTGGGTATCTTGAGTTATTGCGGGTGCTGAGTGCTGAGATTGTTGTACCGATGGCGGTGCGAGATGAAATCTATGCTTATGGGGAGGATGATGTAACGTCAAAGGCTTTAAGGGAAACAGACTGGCTGGTGGTGCGGCAAACTCCAGAAATTCCTACGATTATTCAAAATTGGGATTTGGGGAAAGGGGAATCTGAGGTTTTGACTTGGGGCTATAGGGAAAAGGGGACAGAGATTATTGTGGATGATCTAGCAGGGCGGCGTTGTGCTTTGGCTTTAGGAATTCCAGTGCGGGGTACGTTGGGTTCGGTGTTGGTGGCGAAAAAACGAGGGGTGATTCCTCAAGCTCGTCCTGTTTTGGAAACGTTAAGGCTAACGGGAATGTACTTGTCTGATGCGGTGATGAATAGGGCTTTGGCAAAGGTGGGAGAGTAATTTTATGAATTGGCATCGTACAACTACGGTAACATTTACTAAATTGGGCGCAAGCCTTGCGCCCCTACACGCCCCTACAATTTATGCACGCCAGCCTAATCCATCCAATTAGATGTGCCACGCTACTACATCTTTCTGGCGGGGATGCATCAAAACGGATGACAAAGGACGGAGGACAAAGGACAAATGACTTACAATTCCTCTTTGATCGGAGAAATGGACAAATATTTCTCAATGATCTCTCCTAAGCCTAACCCCAAGCAACCAAAGCCAATGCCCAACATGATAATACTTAACTCGGCACTGTTAAAAAAGGCAGCATCCGGTTTCATCAAGCTCAATATCAACATTGCCACAGCCGATACACCACTAATAATTAATGCCAGCCGAACACTACTCGCGGCAAACGTATAGCGTCCAGTTTCAGCGACGAGGTAAGCGGCAAAGGGAACCCAAACAGTTGCCACATAGACAGCATAAAACAAGACAATGAGACTAATAATTGAACCCCCCTTCAACGCGACAGCTAGTCCCAAACCCGTATTGATAATGACAATTAATAGCCGATTCAGTTGAGAATCGGGAATCAACTCAAAGTCTAAAACCACCTTCGTCTGCACCCGCAAAATACTACTCCCGACGCCTAAAGCGGGTACGATTAATGATAAAATCAACAACTGTCCCCCCAAGCGATTAGCGCCTCCACCCAGCCATAGTAAAATCCAAGGAATGATTGCTTTGCCATCAATATCGGTGGGTAAAATCCCAGCCGTTTGGCTAGCAATTACTACAGCAGACGGTAATAACGCCAGAAACAGGAATAAGATAGCCGCTAAGACACAGCCAATATAGAGGTTGCGTACATCCCTGGCTTGCACGACAAATTGGTGATATTTCATATCAATTAATACCAGCAATACTGTCGATAAGGAGATGCCGAGTAAAGAAGGAGGACTCATCTGCTGTAGTGCGGGGATGAAATCCACTGGGGCGTGTAAATAGAGGGGAACAGCGTGCAGTTTCGCGATCGCGTACAATAATGCCAGGATATTGAATCCCAATAATCCCCGGAATAGCCAACTGGCTTTCTCAATTGGGAGTAGAGAAGAGAGCAGAAATACCAAGGCTAAGCCTAGCATACTGGTCTGCACGGGTACATCTAAGACTTTGAGGATAAATGCGCCCGCAATAATTTGCACGGCAAAAATCCCAATTAGCGACAACCAGGACATAGTTCCCACCAATACTTTGACAGGATGTCCGTAGCGGTTTCCCAATAGCGTCCAGATTGGTTCAACTGACCGCCAATAGAATCTGGCAAATGCTAGGAGGACAAGGGTACCGAGAGCAATAGAAATTGGATAGAGGCTACCCGCCCAACCTAAGGTCAAAGCTTTTTCGGCGGTTCCGAGAACAAATCCCAAACCATAATGTGCCGATACTAGCAAAGCCGCCAGGGAAAAGAATCCGAGTTGTCTGGTTTCAGTGTGATTCACAGATGATAATCAAGTAAAGAAACTGTGAAGGTTATATCTTAAGTTTGCAATTTAATCCCTCTCGACGCAAATTGCAATCTTTTAGCAGTG
>NZ_JBKHHI010000242.1:0-9976 GCF_046539235.1 Coleofasciculus sp. | reverse complement strand
GGATTCCCAAGGGACTCTGGTGAAAACCGCCAGAGGTTTAGGAATTTGTCTAGGAGATTAATGAACGTTAGAGTCCTGACCTTGTAGCGGCAAATACGGCAAATATGAGAAAAGGGACACAAGGCAAAATCAGGCTTTATGTCCCTTACTGCTGATAATTTTTTCTGGTTAAATAGGGTTCGCTTTAGCGCTACCACGCATTATTGGCGGTATGGCGGCGAGATCCACCACGATTATTATCTCGGGGTCTGGCTTTATTAACTCTGAGCTGGCGTCCCATCCACTCAGCACCGTCTAGTTGGGAAATAGCAGATTCTTCGTGAGCTTCGTCTGTCATCTCGACAAAAGCAAAGCCTCGAACTCGACCTGTTTCCCGATCTGTGGGTAATACGACTCGCTTGACAGTGCCATAATCAGCAAATACTGTTTTTAAGTCGTCTTCGGTGGCTTGGTAAGACAGGTTTCCGATGTAAATGGTCATTTGAAATCGATAAGGCTGAACGAAAGGCTAAAGTTCAGAGCCACAGACGAAAACTCGAAAATGCAAATAGCTTAAAGTTTTGTCTGGTAATCCGTGGTTAGTTTCCAGGGTGATCAACTAGGAATGTAGCTGCCCAACCAAAAATCTCACCAAAGGTAGAACTGAACTTACAGATATCGTTAATGATAACCTAAGTATTGGTTTCTAGTCGGTTATCTAGCTTACATCCTGGACAGAACGCGATCGCGGCTTAACCTCGGAGTTCTATTCAATCGAGATAGATTGAGGTCCGTTCGTCCTGCCATTGTCACTTCCTGTCGGAGTGGTTGTATAGCTGGTGGAACCCGTTTGCTGATCGAGCCAACTTTTAACAGGGTCATCTGAAAGATTGAGTCGAAACACTCCCGAACAAAATCCGCCTAAGAATGCTACAGGCTGTTGGCACAATTCTTTAACGATAGGGGTGAGTTCATCAAGAAACATTGGTGAAATTATCCTCCGGTCAATCAAAAGTTTGCTTAGGGGTGGAATGGACAAAACCCAACCCTCTATTTGCCAAGACTGATGTCCCTAATTTATAGGCAGAGTGGCATTACCATTATCTTACTCGCCAAAGCACCACAAAAAAACGAGTAAGGCAACAATTAGGGTTAATGAGGTGAACGGTTTCAATGAATTTAAGATATCCACCGGAAACAAGACGAGAACCTCTGAAAATAGCCAACTCATAATCAGCAGCAGCGAAATCAAGATAATTAAAGGCACAGTACCTCCAGAGCCAAACGAGTGTGGCAGATGCCAAGGTGTCACCTCTTCAACTATATATAAGCGGGAAATCAGATATAACAAGAGTAGACAGTCTGATCAACTGGTACTCAAGGGGGATAGGCAAAGAAGTTAACAATCAGTGTTTCCAGGAGAGTTAAGCTATGTTACGGCAAAGGGGTTCTCAAGTATTAATAGCCATGGTGATAGCGCTAACGGCTACACCCGTTTTATCCCAGTCAGCGAATTTTGGCACGTTAACCTTATCACCCGGATTTTCCTCGGAAAAGGGAGCGGCGATAGGTACGACAGGGGGTTCATTTTCATTGCCGTCGCTAGTGAACCGCGATCGCGAAAATAATCCTTGTCTGGGTTATGCAGAAGAAACTCCCGATCACATCATAAACTTAGAAGAAGATTTTAATCAGCTCCAGATAGCCGTTGATAGTGGCGGTCAAGACACCACATTATTGATTACTGGACCCAATGGCTTTGCCTTGTGCGGTGATGATACGGGCGCCAGTAAAGATGCTAGCGTAGAAGACTCAAGCTGGTCGGCAGGAGAGTATAAAGTTTGGGTGGGAACCATCAATCCCAATCAAACCTGGAACTATACCCTGACTGTGCGAGAGTAGCCAAGAACGATAAGATAGTCAAGGAGTTGTTTACGTTTGTTTGTCTTAACTCGCTTGTGCTATCCACGTTTTTAGCTGACTTCCACATCATCTTTGAGCGCGACCCCGCGGCTCGCAACTGGTTCGAGGTTTTATTATGCTACCCCGGTCTACAGGCACTCCTGTTTCACCGCCTCTGCCATTGGTTACATACTATCGGGATTCCGTTCATCCCTCGTTTTCTTTCTCAGTTTTCTCGCGGCTTGACGGGTATTGAAATCCATCCCGGCGCCCAAATTGGTCAAGGTGTCTTTATTGATCATGGCATGGGTGTTGTCATTGGTGAGACAGCAATTGTCGGTGATTACTGTCTTATTTATCAAGGCGTCACCCTAGGGGGTACAGGGAAAGAATGTGGCAAACGCCATCCCACCTTAGCAGAAAATGTTGTTGTTGGTGCGGGTGCCAAGGTTCTCGGTAACATTCAAATTGGCAACAATGTCCGCATTGGTGCAGGTTCAGTCGTTTTGCGAGATGTTCCGTCTGATTGTACGGTTGTTGGTATCCCAGGTCGCATCGTTTATCGTTCTGGAGTGCGCGTTAATCCCCTAGAACATGGTAGTTTGCCAGATTCCGAAGCCACTGTGATTCGATCATTAGTGGATCGGATTGAAATCCTGGAACAAAAGTTGGCAGAGTTAAGCGAAAAGCGGTCATCGGCACCTGTGCAAAATTGGCGCGATTTGAATTCTGATCGGGTTCCGATGGTTACGGCGGATAGCTGCCAACTTCGAGATAAAGCGATTCAGCAATTTTTGGATGGAGCTGGAATTTAGAGTTTTACCAGAATTCACCTCTTAGCCAAGGACAAAGGATGGAGGATGGAGGCGGGAACCAGGATATTCTAATGCTTCATCCTTCATGCTGCACTAAGCTGATGTGCTTTTCAATTGAATATTCCGTTCCCTGTTCCCTTTGATTAGTACATGCGACTCAGGACGTAATCAGTTAGCTCGACTAAAGCTGTCGTAGCGGGCGAGGGTTTCAAGGGCGTCAAATTTTCTAAGGCGAGACGAGCATGGTAAGCCGCCAGTTCACGCGATCGCTCAATACCCCGACTCTCCATAACTAATGCCAAGGCTTGGCTAATGTCATCCGGTTGGGCAAACTCTCGCTCAATCAATACCTCTAGGTAGGGTTTTTCTTCCATAGCATATAAGACAGGGGCAGTTAGATTCCCGCTGCTTAAATCAGAACCCGTCGGCTTGCCCAACACTTCTGTGGATGCGGTGAAATCCAGGATATCATCAACAATCTGGAAGGCTAAACCCAGATGATTTCCATAGCGATACAGATTTTCGGCAAAGTCAGCTGAGACGCCACTCAAGAGTCCGGCTGACTTGGAACTGTTGGCAATCAGGGATGCTGTTTTCTTGTAGGTCTTTTCTAGATAGGTATCAATGGTGGTACTCGCTTCAAATCGCGTCAGTCCCTGCTGAATTTCTCCCTCCGCCATATCCTTAATCACTTGGGAGAGTAACTTGACCACCTCTAAGTTGTTGAGATTAGCCAGATACCAAGCGGATTGACCAAACAAAAAATCTCCCGCCAGTACCGCGATGCGGTTATTGAACATATTATTAACCGTGGGGACATTGCGACGGACTGATGATTCATCCACGACATCATCATGAACCAGAGACGCGGTGTGAATCATTTCGGTAATTTCCGCTAGACGGCGATGACGGGGGGTAATGTCAGAATCCAGCACCGTCGCTCGCGCAATCAATAGGACAATGGCTGGTCTTACCCGCTTGCCCCCAGCCCCAAATAGGTGTTCTGCTGCGGCATAGAGGATGGGGTGACGGGCACCCACTAGGTTCTTTAAGTTCTCGGTCAGCAGATAGAGGTCTGCTTCAACAGGGGCAAAAAGGGAAGTCACTGAGGTCATGGATTGGGCGACTCAGAAATTAGGTTACGAAAGTTTACATATTCTTTCCTTAATTTTAAGCGAAGCTTCCCAAGTAGGGAAATCTGTTTGACCAATAACCTGACTGGGAGGACTCCCTGGAATTGTATCAACTTATTAAGTTGATCAGAAAATTCCTAGAAATTGCTGGAACTCTTATGTTAAGCTAAATATTAAGGATTTCAAAAGATTAATCGACCGATTGACTCCGAGATGGTAGGGACAACTAGCTTCCTTACCTTTAGGTTAAGGTGCCGTTAGGTAGGCAGAGATAGCCTCAAGGTTTTGGATTGACGGCTTGGTAGTTTAACTAAGTGTCGTCCTCTATTTTAGATAAACAGGAGCTTTCCGGTAGGAAACCTGTCAAGCTTGCTCCAACTGAGTTGGAGAAAGGCTTGTACACATCACCGTCAGTAGTAGTGAAGCAACCGAAAAGCTGGGGAAGTTTTCCCCGGGGTTCATGGTGTCAGGGTTTATTGCCCCCTGGTCAGCTAGTACCGTTGCCTCAGCTTCTATGGAATCTTACATAACTTTGCTGTTCGTTCATACTATGATTTACACTGATATGCCTTTGATTATTCCTGTTCTGGCAACTGTTTATTTGGTCGCGATTTACTTGCTGTTAATGGTAGCTCAACGCACGAAAAAGAGTTCGCAATCCCTAGCTAACTCTTTGACCGATGTTTATGCTACTTCAGTGGGTCTGACACCAAACACTACATCTTCAAGGGATGAAGTAGAACAATCGCCAGCTTCAACGGTTCAAGAGGTGAGTAGTCCACCACTGACTTAACCATTCATACCACTCTAATCTACAGGGGTCAGACCCGATACGGGGGTTAACTAACAGCCCGTAAATATCTAGACAAATAGTGACATAAACAGACATTTTCTCTGATATAATCAGGCAATGTCTAGTTTAACCCCCCAAGTAGAGACGTAGCATGCTACGTCTCGACTAGGTGTGACGGTAGATGCTCATATCCACCAGAGGACTGGTGAAAACGTTTGACTCTGGACGTTAGCGTTTAGCCCAGTCTCTCTAACCCCCAATTCAAATAATTCTTATTATTACTATTTATTAGCATCTCAGGGAACTTGTCGGAAGTTCTAGGTTGAAGGAACACCCTTGAAGAAATTCTCGACCAAGACTTGCGCTTAAGGTACGATGTCGTTTAACTTAGATTGTTTGCCGATAAGAACGCCTGTAGTTGCATGACTTCAGATTCTGACCAACTATTATTTATGTCAACGGTTGCCGAGAGCGACATGGCAATGGATTGCCAGTCTCAAGTCCGCCTGAAACAGACCGAGGAAGGGCTACAGCTTATCTTGCCCTCAGTGGAAGATATGTCCGATGCCAGTTGGTCTGATCTGTGGCAGCAGTTTAAGCATCGCTGTCATGGAAGCGATCGCTTTTGGCAAGTGCCGGGTACAGTAACTCTGATGGCAGGTGAGCAGCTTTTGGATGGACTGAAGTTACAAGCGATCGCGGATGTATTGAACGACGTTGGGCTACGAATCTCGCGGGTAAACACCAGCCGACGACAAACAGCCGTTGCTGCGGCGACAGCCGGGTATTGTGTCGAGCAACAATCGGCTACCTATTCTCTCCATCAAACTCCTGAACCCACTCAGGACTTAACTGAACCCCTATACTTACAAATGACCGTGCGATCGGGTGTAGAAATTCGGCATCCTGGTACTATTGTTATACTGGGAGACCTAAATCCGGGGGGTACAGTGATTGCAGCCGGAGACATCTTCATCTGGGGACGTCTACGCGGGGTAGCTCATGCGGGAGCTGATGGCAATCGTTCCTGTCGGATTATGGCTCTGAAAATGGAACCCACCCAACTCCGAATTGCGGATGCTGTGGCTAGGGCACCGGAGACGCCACCGATTGAGTTTTATCCAGAAGTGGCGTATGTCACACCCCAAGGTATTCGTATTGCTAGAGCTGCTGATTTTGCTAAGACCCAGTTATTGTTAAATTCATGAGTCGTATTATAGTGATCACCTCTGGCAAAGGAGGGGTGGGTAAAACAACGGTTACGGCGAATTTAGGCGCGGCGATCGCGAAATTAGGTCGTCAGGTGGCACTCGTTGACGCCGATTTTGGATTGAGAAACTTAGATTTGCTCCTGGGGCTAGAAAATCGGGTGGTTTATACCGCCATTGAAGTATTCGCAGGGCAATGTCGCTTAGAACAGGCGTTGGTTAAAGACAAGCGCCAAGAGGGATTGGTACTGCTTCCGGCTGCCCAAAGCCGGAACAAGGAAGCGGTTAGCCCTGAGCAAATGAAAAAACTCATCGCTTTGCTATCTCAGAAGTATGAGTACATCTTGGTTGACTCTCCCGCCGGAATCGAAATGGGATTCCGTAACGCGATCATTGCGGCGTCGGAGGCGTTAATCGTGACGACGCCAGAAATTGCGGCGGTGCGAGATGCTGATCGCGTTGTGGGTTTACTGGAAGCTCAAGGCATAAAGCGCATCTTCCTGATTGTCAATCGTCTCAAACCCGCCATGGTGCAAGCTGACCAAATGATGTCTGTGCAAGATGTCCAAGAGATTCTGGCAATTCCCTTAATTGGCGTCATTCCTGATGATGAGCGCGTGATTGTTTCTAGCAATCGGGGCGAACCCTTAGCTATGGCGGAAAATCTCACTCTCCCCGGTATTGCTATTCACAATATTGCTCGGCGTTTGGAAGGCGATAAAGTTCCCTTCCTGGATTTGATGGCAGAACATGACACCTTGATTAATCGTATCCGTCGCATGTTCCGCAGTTGAAGTATTGAAATTTTGAGTGTTGATAAAATTAACCCAACTCATCACTCCCCACTCCTCACTCACCACGGATGCAAAACCCCATGATTAGCGAACTTCTAGAACGACTTTTTCCCTGGACAAGTGCCAGTAACAGTCGAGCGGAAGTAAAACGCCGCCTACAACTGGTTATTGCCCATGATCGCGCCGATCTCAGTCCAAAGATGATTGAGTCAATGCGTCAAGAAATCCTAGAAGTAGTCTCTCGTTATGTGGAGATTGATCAAGAGGGTTTGGAGTTTACCCTAGAAAGTAATCAACGGGCAACAGCGTTAATTGCCAATCTCCCCATCCGCAGAGTTAAGGAGGAAGAACCTCCCTTACCGTCTGTTGACTAAAGCAGAAAATCCCTTTTTGCCCTGGCGACTTTTTCCTATTCTTAGATACATTTTTATGGGCAATAAGATGAGCCACTTACCAAGTTTGGCGATGAAGAAGTCTAGGTACAATCTCAGTAGCAAATAGGGTAAGCAGACTGTAGCGCCAATAGGTGACCCATCCTTGATTTCGCCAGTCCCCTAAAACCCATATTGAACCGATAAAAAGGGCTAATACTAAGATTAGACCGATTCCGCCAAAGATTAATCGCCCTTTCCAGGTGGAGGGCGGTGTAAACTGAGGTTGGGTGAGAAAAAACCCTATAATGACACCTAAAGAACGCGCTAAAGGTTCCCATACAGTTGCTAGAAAAAATGTCACGACAACAACAGTAACCCTAACAATAAACCTCGGTTTTACCGGAATAGACCAGACTGTACCTATCCCCGCAAAAAGAATACCTACAATCAATCCGCCGACTACATCTAAAGGAAAGTGAACCCCTAAGTAGAGGCGTGATATGGCAATTAGGGGAAGAATAATTATACTCCACACCCATAGCCAGAGACGGCGATGGTGTAACGATAAGTAAATCCAAAACGTTGTTGAACCTTGGACGTGTCCACTGGGAAAAGAGGCATTTTCACTTGTCGCGATCGCGTCAGCAGAGGCGATATCTGACTTTAACTCGAAGGGACGAGGCATGTCAAATAGTTCTTTGAGGATTGTATTACACCCATAACTAATCCCTAAGAGTAGTCCTAACTGACGACCTGTCCACGGATCGATTAACCAGTAATAGAGGGTGAGGAAGGCGATGTAGGCATAGTCTGAACCGAGATTGGTAATCGCAAAGACTAAAGGCTCTAAGCGCTGTCCTAGCAGTTCCTGAATCCATTCAATCGTTGTCATCGCGCCTTAAAATTTTGTTAGCTTCTCCCTATAGGGTCATTTTAAATTATCCCTAAACACGCTAAACTCGTGTCATTTTCTCAATCAGAGACTGATGTTGGGGATAACGCTTGATTAATTCCTCTCGCTTGCCTAATTCAAAATCATTAAAATCAAATCCGGGAGCAACTGTACATCCTACCAGGGAATAGGATTGCGGATTATTAACAGTCGCGCTAAACCAATCTCCCGCTTTGACTACGGCTTGAAACGCTTCACCCTCGTCCAAATTTTCACCTAACTTGATTGGACGATAGTTTCCCGATTGCTCAACAACATGAATGGTTAATGAAGACCCAGCATAAAAATGCCATAACTCATCGGACTTGATGCGATGAAGCGCCGAAAACTCAGTCCCGACTAAGAGAAAGTAGATAGCTGTTGAAAAATTACGACGTCCCGAAAATCGTTTGGGTAGATTCTCGTGGGCTATTTCTTCATCAGATCGATAAGTCTCTTTGTAATACCCTCCTTCTGGGTGTTTTTGAAGTCCCAGCTTTTCAATCCAATATCCGGCATTTTTGGTTAACATATAGTTTAGGGCTAGGAAGCAATATTTTTGAATTGAACATTATTTCATTTGTAATTTATATCATATCTATTTCAAAAAATATTATTTATTTCTCCCTGACAGCTTTGCTGCTTATGCCATCTGCCCTAAGCCCTTTCTGATTGGCTTAATTCCAGAGGTTACTTGATGAATCCATCCCACATAATCGGTTTGCACCCGTTTAAAAAAAGCCGCTATCATCCAATCCTCTACACTATGAGCAGCATAGTCTTTTGAATAAGGTTCTCGGAAGAGTTCTATCAACCAGTAAGCATAACGAAGTTTCCGTTGATTTCCATCCAGAATAATTAATTGTCCTCCAGGTTTCAGCAAGCGAAAGCATTCTTGTACAATTAACTGAGAAATCTGAGGTGGCGTTTCGTGCAATACCATGGAGACTGTGACTAAATCAAACGAAGTATCATCAAAAGCCGCAGTTTCAGCTAAACCATGCTGCCATTTTATATCTAGCCCTGCTTGCTGTGCTTTGTAATCTGCCACAATCAGCATATACGGAGACAAATCTAATCCGATAACAACGGCTTCATGAAAAGCCTGCTTTAACATCAATGTTGTCGAACCTGTACCGCAACCCAGATCAAGAATTCGACTGGGTGGCTTTTCAATAGTCGTTATTAACTGTTCGCGAATCCGAGTTTCATTGGGTGGGGAAGCATAAGCTGTCACAGTATCATAGGTGATAGCTGCTATAGGATTAAGATAGCCGCCTTCAATACCATGAAAGTTTGGCTGGCTATAATAGTCGGGATAAATGAGATTAGTTTGTTGGAAACGTTCACTCTGCTTTTGCCAATCAATGGTTTCATAGAACTGGAGTTGATCCTGACCAATCAGAACGCTTATGATTGGCTTCAAAAAAAGTTCTCCTATTCGGTTATTACGGATAGACATGGTAATCTCTTCCTCTCATCACTTGTCTCTAATAAAAACAAATACTGGGCGACTAGCTGCACAAATTGACACAACTAACCTATGATTTTTATCGGGTCGCCCTGCATCAGATATCGGAAATTAAAAGCAAACCCTGTAGGGGCGACCCGCTGCACAAATGAACATGACCAACCGATCAATTTTATCGGGTCGCCCTGAATTAGGTATGGCAATTAAAGGTAGACACCGCCCAAAAAAAACAAAAAAATTAACATAACCACCCTAATTTTATCGCATAAACACTCCATCAGGTATCGGTAATCAAAAACAAACCCTGTAGGGGCAACCTGCTGAACAAATGAACATAACCAACCGATAAATTTTATCGGGTTGCCATGAATTGGTAGGGGCAATTAAAGGTAGAAACTTCCTGCCGAAAAAACGCAGAAAATTTAACAATATCACCCTATTTTTATCGCATAAACACTGGATAAAGCATCAGAAATTAGGAGGCAAACACCGTAGGGGCGACCCGCTGAACCAATGAACATAACCAACCTATTAATTTTATCGGGTCGCCCTAGATTAGGTCTGGGCAATTCAAGG
>NZ_JBKHHI010000241.1:0-10000 GCF_046539235.1 Coleofasciculus sp. | reverse complement strand
GTTCTCAGGTCGAGGGATTTTTATCTCATTTGGGCTTAGCTATTTGTGATGATGGTCGCCTATGTGTTTCAGGATGTTCTCGTAAAAAACTTATACTAATATTAAGCTTTTTGATAAATCTCTTCAAGGACATATTATTTTTTCTATTTTAACAGATATACTTGATCAAGTATAGGATATTTTGTAGATTTAATGATTAAGAGATAATTAAAAATTAAACTATTTTAGATTAAAGGCAATTGACTGACTTGCGCCCAAACCAAAGATAGGAACAATCAATTAGAGGCTGCTGATAAGTGCTGTGGTGAGGGGGAGCGGGGGAAGCCGGGGAAGCTAGGGGAGCTGGGGGAGCTGGGGTACATTTTCCTGATAGTGGTGCAAGGGTTTTGATCAGTTTTATTCTCTTTCCACCGAAGATGAGCCAATGTCAATGCTACTCAAAGTATTTATGGCTAATGGTTTTTGGGTTGTGCAGCAAACCGCAATTATAAATTACCAAAATCTGAACAGTCCAGTTTGAGCGGACGTTGATACATTATCTGAACTCTATTTAGACCCTTAGTTTTCACGGTATGTGGCGCAACAAAGGGAGGTAAATTTTGAGTGGGAGAATGGGAGATTGTGTAGGGGCGGGTTTCACTGCTATCTTTTCGGTTGCGCCCAGATTTAACTAAACCCGCCCCGACGCAGGTTTCTAGACTTCCTGTGAAAAGTTAAATTTAGACCAAGCTGAGAAATCTTGAGTAAACTGGGACAAAGACAATAACTGAATTCTCGGATGATGGCGAACCTCGTCTCGGTGCGCGGCTGTATTATAACCCCAATCTGCTAAATATAGTCTCACCTGAGCCAAGTCTGATTGCTGTTCCACTGATAGTAGGGTATTTAACCGATCTTCTACAAACCAGAGACTTGCAGATTCATCTGTAAAGTCTTGTATAAGTTGTTGTAGAGTTTGGTATTTGGGACGTTTAATTTCTTTACCGATAATTCTATCCTCTGATAATTCGATACCTTGTTGTTGTAATAACTGCTTGGCAAAACGCCCTTCTTTCGTGGTAACAATAAAGACCTGTGTTGGCGTTTCTAATATTTGCTGTAGGCGCTCAATTACCCCAGGATAAAAGCGGTGCAGTGCTAACCAGCCTTCTAAATCATTAGTAATCCATTCATCGCGAATTTTATCGACTTGTTGACCTAAGTCCTTTGGCTGCAAGTTTTCGGAGTCGATACATTGGTGTAAAACGGTTGACCAATCTTGTAAAATCTGGGTTTCTGAAACGCCTAAAAGTAACACTCGTAGTAAAACAGGCATTTCCCACCCCGTTTCAATCACAGGGCGCAAGCGGTAAAATTTATCAGCTAAGTCTGGCGGGGGTGTTGTGTTTTCAGGTTGCCAAATTTTGCAGTAGGTACGCCAAGCCGTTTGGAAATATTCCAGAAGTCCATCACAGATAACGCCATCAAAGTCGAGGGCGAGAATAGTGGGTGCATCAGTTGACATAAAGCTATTTGAATGATGAATAATGATCCAGCTGATTTAAGAGCTGGTGGGCAATGCCCACCCTACGGGATATCAAGGGTTTCGGCGCTCTAATAGGGCAAATTTTCAGTGCCATTGACTTAATTGGCAATAACTTTATTGCGTTTGGGATCGCCAAGTCGGGAACGGGAGAGAGCGGTTTTCGGATTTAGGCTGGGTTGATTGCCCCAGTTTTGGGTAAGCTTGTCCAACAGTTGGTCTTGCTGTTGGCGAAATTCCCAAACGTTATTACCACCATTAATAATCGCAAACCAAACCCGATCGCGCTCTTGTGTTGGCATTACCCCGGCTAAAGCACTCACTTGGCGTAGGGTTCCGGTTTTCATGGCGGTTCCCTCTGGCAGATTGCGAGCATAGATTGTCCCGTTTTTATCCCGCCCTGCTAGGGGAAATACATCAATTACACCTAAGTTATGAGGTATTAATATTTTTTCCAGTGCTATCAGCATAGCTGTAGCCGCACGGGGAGAGATTTGGTTTTCTGTTCCTAACCCTGATCCATTGATCAGTTTAATTTCTTCTGGAGGTACATTAGCTAACTTGGCGGCTTCTTTGGCAACTACCTCAGCCCCACCAACGGCATCGGCTAAAATCTGAGCCATGCCATTGTTACTATAGATATTCATTTCTCTGAGGATTTCCGCCAAGGGTAGGGATTGGTGACGTAATAGTATTGTCGTGTTGTCAGGCGGAGTTTTCACCGTTTGGATTTGACCGCTAATCACCAGCTCAGGTTTGGGGGTTCCGGGAGACATTCTGCCATGGTGAGTAATAATAGAACGAGACCAGGTTTTGGCATTTAATCCTGTCTTTAGCAACTCACCGGAGCGCATCGGATTTTCTTCGTAGTTCATATTGAACTTGCCCGCAATAACTAAATTGCCATTGACGCGGCGAATCCCAAGCTGGTTGAGGCTGTTCCCTAGGGCGATCGCTTCTTCCCAGACAAACAGAGGATCACCACTGCCTTTAATTACCAAATCTCCTTCTAATACACCATCCCGGATAGCACCTGTGACACCTACTTGGGTTTCAAACTCATGATCAGGTTTCCATTGACTTAACGCCACCAATGTGGTAGCAATTTTAGTCAATGAAGCAGCAGGGAGGGGAACTTTACCCTGATGTTCTGCCATAACATTCAGCCCGGATTGTATCCAGATGCCTTGATTGTCTGCTAGTGAACCCTGGTTTTTTAGGTCTTGGAGATATTGATTAATCGTCGCTTCGGCGTTCGGGTCAGGCTTGGGTAGAGTAAATAAGGATGTTTCTTGCCATGGCAAGGGTTGGACAGTCTCGACCTGATTCAAATCCAAAGTGGCAGCCTGCATCCCCACAATCTTGACCAATAACGCGGCTATCGATGAAGCAATCAATCCAGAACCAATTCGTTGTAACATTACCGTTTCTCCTCCACGGTGCTTTATTGTACGAAGTGGATGGCACCGATGAAAAGGTTTCTTCAAAGGTTTTTCTGGGAGATCAGCACTCTTAAGTAGACGGGGTGTAGGGTGTAGGGTGTAGGGTGTGGAGTTTCTCGCCAAATAAGCTAAAACAAGATTACTCAATCAACGTTCTCAAAGTGAGGGTCAGTTTGGTAGGGTTTTCCGTAACGGCTTCTGTTAAAATCTTTAAGGTTTCTATCTCTTTGTGCAATGGCATCTCGCGAACGGATCGCAATCGACGCGATGGGAGGGGATCACGCTCCCTCAGAAATTGTGGCTGGAGCTATCCGAGCCCAAGCAGAGTTGGGCGTAGAGGTTATATTGGTTGGCGATCCTCAAGCTATTGAAGCGTCCCTGAAAGAACACAGCAGTCCCTGTCAGCTAGAAATTGCCCCGGCTGAAGACGTAGTTGCCATGGATGAGGAACCCTTGGTGGCGATTAAACGCAAACCCAAGGCTTCAATCAACGTGGCGATGGATTTAGTTAAAACCAAGCAGGCACAAGCCGTGGTGTCGGCGGGTCATTCTGGCGCCGCTATGGCAGCAGCATTACTGCGTTTGGGACGGCTCAAGGGCATTGATCGCCCAGCGATTGGCGCCATGTTCCCCACCCTCATAGCTGGAAAGCCAGTGATTATTCTAGATGTGGGGGCGAATGTGGATAGTCGTCCCAAATATCTGGAGCAATTTGCGGTGATGGGGACGGTATATAGCCAGTATGTGCTGGGAATACCAGAACCCAAAGTCGGGTTGCTCAATATCGGGGAAGAAGACTGTAAGGGGAATGATTTAGCGATTCGGACTCATCAACTGCTCCAGAAGAATCCCAGAGTCGCCTTTCTGGGTAATGCTGAAGGGAGAGATGTACTCTCAGGTCAGTTTGATGTGATTGTCTGTGACGGCTTTGTCGGCAACATCTTACTCAAGTTTGCCGAAGCGGTGGGAGAAATTGTCTTGCAAATTCTGCGGGAGGAATTGCCCCAAGGCTTACATGGTCAACTGGGAACGGCTATTCTCAAGCCGAATCTGAAGCGGATTAAGCAGCGTATCGATCATGCTGAACATGGCGGTGGGTTGCTATTGGGGGTGGATGGAATCTGTATTATTAGCCATGGCAGTTCTCAGGCTCCGTCTATTTTTAATGGGATTCGCTTGGCAAAAGAAGCGATTGATAATCAGGTACTCGAACGTATTCAGTCTACAGAGATCAAAGCGGCGAAACAATCGGCAACCCGGAATATGGACACTGAACCGTTAGAGGTGACCAATGAGCCATCAGATGAGGCGACAGGTTAGCTTGATGCGATCGCGATTAGAATGCAAGCAGACGCGATAGTGGGGCGGGAAGTGAATTGGCAGTTTCTTTGATGGAGAATCATTTTGAATCAACTAGGCACAGGGATTGCGATTACCGGGAGTGGTTCGGCGACACCCGATGTTATTTTGGATAACCATCAACTCAGCCAGATAGTTGAGACATCAGATGAGTGGATTGCCACGCGCACAGGAATTCGTCAACGGTGTCTAGCGGATGCCCAAGCCAGTTTGAGTGGGTTAGCGGCTGAGGCGGCGAAGCGGGCGATCGCGATGGCGGGAGTTGAGCCGGAAGCTTTACAGCTAATTATTCTGGCAACTTCTACACCCGATGATCTGTTTGGTACGGCGAGTCAAATTCAGGCGTTACTCGGCGCATCTAATGCTGTGGCGTTTGACCTCACGGCGGCTTGTTCTGGCTTTGTGTTTGGTTTAGTAACGGCTGCCCAATTTATCCGGACTGGAGTTTATCAGAATATTTTATTAATTGGTGCGGATATGTTGTCGCGCTGGCTGGATTGGTCCGATCGCGGTACCTGTGTGTTATTTGGTGATGGTGCGGGGGCTGTGATGTTACAGGCAAATGAGCGCGATCGCTTGTTGGGATTCCAGATTCGCAGTGATGGCACTCAGAATAAATGTTTACAGTTGGCTTACAAACCACAAACCCAGCAACTTGTCAAGGACATCGAGGTGGGTCAAGGAAATTTTGCGTCGATTACCATGAATGGTAAAGAAGTCTATCGATTTGCCGTGCAAAAGGTGCCAGAAGTGATTGAGAAAGCGCTATTTCAGGCGAATCTTACCGCAGAGGATGTAGACTGGCTGCTATTGCACCAAGCCAATCAACGGATTCTGGATGCGGTTGCTCAACGGTTGAAGATTCCCAACCATAAGGTTTTGAGTAATCTGAGTCAGTATGGGAATACATCGGCGGCGTCGATTCCCTTAATTTTAGATGAAGCCGTGCGATCGCAAAAAATTCAACCCGGTGATATTATTGCCAGTTCTGGTTTTGGTGCAGGATTAACCTGGGGGGCGGCTATTTTTGAATGGGGACGATAAACGGGTTATGAATGTTTGGAATCGCCACCAACGTCTTCAGCAGATTCAGCAACTCAACCCCATTACTGACCATAGTTTAATGGGTCTTCCGTACTTAGTGTGCTAAATTGTTAGTTTGATTAGTCCGAACATTGAACAGTAAGAGCTTTAGCCACTTATGGTAAGCGGTGTAGAAAATAGTCTTAAGTTGCGGGGATACTTGCAGCGCTGGCTTTTACCGAGAAGAAGGTCAGATTTCTTTACAGACAGTCAGTTAAAAACTTATCCTCGTGGGTATCAGTTAAAGGAGCTTGGACTTACTTGGATGCTGGATAAACTTGAGGGAAATTGTAGGGAATCTAGGCTGGCGCTCAAAGATTATCAAAGTATTTTTTCCTTAGTATTTAAGTACAAACTACATACAGATAATGTCAAAATGATGACTTTGCTCTAATTCTTCCAGAAGCTTATTTTTGTCGGATGTAAACAAATAGAGGTATTCTTGAGTACGAGTCATGGCAACGTATAACTGTCGTCGAGCCAGAATTGCACCTTGAGTATTTTGGGTACAATCAGAAAATTGCTCCAGCCACAATATTAAAACAGCCTTAAATTCCAGTCCAAGTGAGGAAAGACAGGTGATCAGTCTAACCCCTGGAATACTAATACTATACTTTTTCTTAGTATTATTGTTTTTAGTAACCCAATAACTTTCTATCCCTGAATTTTTCAGTTGATTAATTATCCCTTGTAATTTTTTTTGCTCAGCCTGGTTAGCTTGTCGGTATAAAATAGCAATTTCATGGAAATCACATCCCAATTTATGAAGTTGTTGAATTTGATTGATAACTGCTTGTTCCTGAGTAACGGATGTAGAGAGTATATGAATCTGAGGGCGAGAACCATTCCGTAATGCTAGACTAGGTTGAACCATTGGAAAAGTGACCTCCTCATCTTCTAGCATCTTGTCTTGCTGGTTTAGTGGACTCAGCAATCCCCAAGCGGCTGAGAGTACTTCACGGGTATTGCGATAATTTTTATCGAGGTCAAATTTTTTACTGATAGTACGACCTTGAGCTTGGACTCCTACTTCTTTCCACTTAAAGTCAGAGCGTTTGTAAAGACTCTGACTTCCATCAGCAACAATCATTAAATCGCCTTTTTCTGAATCTTTTAAAGCCTGAACGCAGCAGCGAAACCAAATTGGAACAAACGTATGTGCCTCATCAACAAGAATGGCATCCCATTTTTGTTCAAAAGTATAGGAAGAAAGTTTTTTGAAGACTTCATTTCCTACATATTCATCAAAGTTTCCCGAAACGCTACTCGGTAAACTGCCCAAAATTGAACCTGCCCATTCATGAAAGTTATTAATTTCAATTTTTTGGTATTGATAATTTTCGTCCTGCTGATGCAGAATTGACTTTAAGTGTGATGCTAGACTAACGTTAAAACAAAGCACGATAATCCTAGCTTCTGGAAAATTGTTGGCAAGCATTTTAGCACGAGCAATAAGCAAAAGCGTTTTCCCCGAACCTGATACGCCGAAGAAGATACGATGCCCTTCACCAATAGTTCTCGCTAAAGATTCTTGTCGGCTATCAAGTGTTTTCAGTACTGTATCGCTAGGTAATGGTGAAAAGAATCCTGGTATACTTTCGGGACGAGCTTGTTCATAGCGCACAACAATTTCTGGATAGAGGATACCTTTAATAGTGCTAATTTGGTCAGAGGTTAGAGGCGAAAAGGGAAAACGGACTGTGAACATTGCCTCTAACCGCCTAATCAAATTTTCACCGCTGATATTCTCCCAAGCTAGTAGCTCATCCCGGTAAGCTACTTGAGGTTTACACAACAATTTATTTAAATCAATATTAGTGGCTTGCTTCTCGGTTATATTTGACATAATTACCCCCAAACCAACGGGGAAGGCTATTTTTCCTTTATACTTACCTTGCTGCTGTTGCAGTATTCTGTATTGTGGAAACTGGTTGAGAATTTGGTCTAGATATTCTTTACATTGACGCAAGGGAGATTGTTGATTTTGCGTTGTTTCATGCAGGTTTGATCGAATCGTAAAAAAGTGAGAGTTGCCTTCAATAATTTGAGTCGGATACCATCCTTTGACTTCAATAACTAACAAACCAAATGTTTTACCTAAAACAATAAAGTCTGGATAGCGTCCTTTAACAATCGGTTCATGCCAAACATAGAAATCATTTGTTAATTTATTACGCAGTAAATTGTAAACTATTTCTTCGCCTTTACTGGCTTGAGATGGTAAAGAGGGATGAATCATTATAGCCATAAATTTTCTTGGTTCAATTTATATTTATTCTATCCTCATTTTATTCTGATTTACCCAACCCTCATCCAAAAATGCGCTCACGGATTTTGAATCGAAGCCGAATATTTTACCCCATATACTTTTAATTTATCGTCGTTCAAACCTTGACTGAATAAGGTTTTAGCTTTTTTGTAGTATTTATGTACTAAAACCCTTTGGCTAGATTTCCACTAATCTAAAGAAAGGACTATGTTACGTTCCATCAACTGCTGTGAGTGAAAAACGAATTCTCCTCTGGTATCGCAATGACTTGCGCCTGCATGATCACGAACCCCTACACCAAGCGCTTCAGGCAAAGGCGCAGGTGATTCCCTGCTACTGCTTTGACGATCGCCACTTTAACACGACATCCTTTGGATTCCCCAAAACTGGAGCATTCCGCGCCCAATTCCTACTGGAAAGTGTAACCGATTTGCGAGAGAGTTTGCGATCGCGTGGGAGTGATTTGTTGGTGCGTCGGGGTTTACCAGAGACGGTAATTCCCGCTTTAGCCAAACAACTCGGTATCACTGAGGTTTATTTTCACCAAGAAGTTACCGCCGAAGAAGTAGCGGTAGAATCTGCACTCAAAAAAGCGTTATCTGAGATTGGCATCACCGTACAAACATTCTGGGGAAGCACCCTCTACCATCCCGACGACTTACCCTTTAGTCTCTCAAAACTTCCCGAACTTTTTACCAATTTTCGTAAGCAAGTAGAGAAAAAATCCACAATTTATCCCACCTTTTCCACTCCAAAACATTTACCGTCTCTCCCCCCTGTAGAAGTTGGTAAATTGCCCAAACTTGCTGATTTTGGACTAGAACCCCCTATATTTGACCAACGGGCAGTATTACAATTCCAAGGGGGAGAAACCGCCGGATTAGCCAGACTCAAAGACTATTTCTGGAAAAAAGACTGTCTCAAAGTTTACAAACAAACCCGCAATGGTATGTTGGGAGCAGATTACTCCTCTAAATTTTCTCCCTGGCTAGCCTTGGGTTGTTTATCGCCGCGTTTTATTTATGAACAGGTTCAGCAATACGAACAGGAACGAGTCAAAAATGATTCAACCTATTGGTTAGTGTTTGAATTAATTTGGCGAGACTTTTTCCGGTTTATTTGTGCCAAGCATGGGAACCGAATTTTTCGCCAATCGGGGTTACAGGGCGTCCCCATTCCCTGGAAACACGACTGGGAACGCTTTACCCTTTGGCAACAAGGAAAGACAGGTTTTCCCTTAGTTGATGCCAATATGCGGGAACTTGCCGCCACTGGATTTATGTCCAATCGGGGACGACAAAATATTGCCAGTTTTCTCACCAAAAACTTAGGAATCAACTGGCAAATCGGTGCTGAGTGGTTTGAATCGGTGCTGATTGACTATGATGTTTGTAGCAATTGGGGCAACTGGAATTATACGGCGGGAGTGGGTAATGATGCTCGTGGGTTTCGTTATTTCAATATTCAAAAACAGTCGAAAGATTATGACCCCCAAGGTTACTATGTCAAACATTGGCTCCCCGAACTGGATTCCTTACCCGCTGCTAAAGTACACCAACCTTGGACATTAACCTCAGCCGAGCAAAAACAGTTTGGGGTAAGAATTGGCGTAGATTATCCTAATCCAGTTGTGGACTTAATGCAGTCGGTTAAAGCAAACGAGAAAGTTTACAACGCCGCCTTGAACCGTCGATAACATTGGCGATTGGAGAGACTGCTTATCAACATTGTAGTGGCGTGGCACGGCTAAAATTGTAGGATAGATTGGGTTTGTCGTCTCAAAACCGACGAAATCGGGGCGGGTTTAGTTTGGTTAGTGGTTTGAGCCAGAGCGTTATCGGTAAAACCCGCCCCTACACAATCCAAACTATCGGTCATAATTCGTTAGCCTAGAAGAAGGTCAGTTGTTGTCAATGTCAATCAGAGGATTACATATCCTGAGGGCAAATTCTTCTAGGATATATCAGGAGTGACGTAGCGGAGAACTAGATGGCTAATATCAAATTTGTCAAGGAAAACCAGGAAGTCATTGCAGCAGATGGAGCGAACTTACGGGAGAAAGCCCTGCAAAACAAGATTGACCTGTATACCTTGAAAGGAAAATTGATGAACTGTGGAGGCTATGGTCAATGTGGCACCTGCATTGTCGAGGTTGTCGAAGGGATGGAAAATCTCTCACCTCGAACTGAGGTAGAACAGCGTAAACTGAAGAAAAAACCGGAGAGTTACCGATTAGCTTGCCAAGCCTTGGTCAATGGACCAGTCAGCGTGAAAACTAAGCCCTGAAGCTACGTCTGGGTGTAGAGACGTAGCATGCTACGTCTG
>NZ_JBKHHI010000240.1:0-10057 GCF_046539235.1 Coleofasciculus sp. | reverse complement strand
GGTTTATATGCTTTAAAATGACAAAACACTCAAAAATTCTAACACAAAAGGGTTACAGGCGGCTACAGAGTTGCCTGAATAGATATTTATAGAGGGGATAGACCTTGCTTTGGATTGGGCGGGGGAGATGGGGAAGATAGGGGAGATAGGGGAGATGGGGGAGATAGGGGAGAGAAGAATTTTGTCAATGAACAATGAACCATGAACAATGAACCATGAACAATGAACCATGAACAATCAACAATCAACCATGAACAATGAACAATAACAAACATCCCCAACTGATTGTAATTTGTGGGGCGACGGCGACGGGAAAGTCTGGACTAGCGTTAGAATTGGCACAGCGATTAAATACCGTAATATTAAGCGCGGATTCCCGTCAAGTTTACCGGGAGTTTGATATTGGCACAGCTAAACCTTCAGTAGCCGAACGAAAGTTAGTACCTCATTACTTGATTGATATCTGCGAACCCACTGAAACATTAACCGTAGCAGACTATCAGGAACAAGCCCAAAAGTTAATAGCATCTCTCCCTTCGCCCCTGTTACTGGTGGGGGGTACAGGTTTATATATTAAAGCCATCGTTCGAGGATTAAAAATTCCTAGAGTCGCCCCCAATGAAGACTTGCGATCGCAGCTCTCATCTCTCGGTCAATCTCAATGCTATAATTTCTTACAACAAGTCGATCCCAGGGCAGCTAAAAAAATTCATCCCCATGATCAAGTCAGAACCTTACGAGCATTAGAAGTATTCTACATCACGGGAATCCCCATATCCAACCAGCAAGGCGAAAATCCACCAAATTATCCCATTCTTCAGATCGGTTTACAATGTCAAGACGCTGACGCCCTCACCCGTCGTATTACCCAGCGCACCGAAATGATGGTGACAGCCGGATTAGTAGAAGAAGTAAAAACATTGGCGGAAAAATATGGCTGGGATTTGCCGATTTTGGATACCTTAGGATATCGGGAAATGAAACAATATTTGGCGGGTGATATATCTTTATCTGAGGCAAAAGCGTTAACAGTTGTGCATACGCGACAATTTGCCAAGCGCCAGCGAACGTGGTTTCGGGCTTATCCAGACATTGAATGGTTTGACGCAGATAGTCCCGATTTAGTCGATCAAGTTTGGCAACATGTACAGGAATTTCGAGACAATATATCAATGAACTTAAGGTAGGTTTGTCGTTGCGCTGTCTTCGCCATAAACGCCTGCATCACTGATTACAGAGTGGGTTCGTAGTAGGGGCTTTAGCCCCTGATTTCATGGCTTTTCGGGGCGCACGCCCCGTGCGCCCCTACGAGGCTCATCCATCAATTTACAAATTATCTAGATAAGATTGTAGCTGATCAAGCGTTGAAAATTTTAGTGCTTCTAAACTCAGAGTTTCCAGTTGTTCTAAGGACAGATTTTGAAGCTGACTTCCCATCTGAGATGTCAGAGACGATAACCCATCTAACAGCAGAGAATAAAGCATCTCCAATTCCAAATGCGGATGTGTCTATATCATTCAGTAGTGGGGGTTAAATCAACGATGAGAAGATCAACGCGATCGCTGGATTTAACTCAACCTCGTCGCCCGGTTAGAACAGGTGAGTTAAGCGCGATCGCACTAAAAACGGCATAGACTTGCCCAGATTATCAACTATCGTGACCATGCAAAAATCGAATCGTTTGATCGCGATTGCAGTATTCAGGAAAACTATCAGGAGGCTGAAGGGGAAGACTTATTGAATGCAACGATTGAAGAAAACGTGTTGACGCAGATTGAAAATTTGAAGACCTATCCCTCGGTTCATGCCAAACTGTATCGGGGTCTGATTAATATTCATGCTTGGGTCTATAAAATTGAAACCGGTGGTGTTTATGTTTACAGTGCGGAACGATGCAATATCCAAGCCGAACATGAGGAGGAAAGTCAAGACCCCGAAAGCTTGAATATATCACCGTTGCTGGAGACTCAAACGGTGTAAAGGGAGATTTGTTACGGGTTACAACAAAGATTGACTAATGAACCAATATATGCATAGTTGAAATAAAAGCCTTAATTCGTTGAGAATAGTATTTTATCAACCCTTTTTTTGATTAAGGACGAAGGGCAGGTTTTGTGGATAGGTTATCGGTTGCAGGTAAACTGAACAGCAAAACTCGCCCCTACTGTATAACGTTTGACATTTAACTTTCCCGTAGCGGTACTCGTGAAATCTACCTATGTTGACCCAAGCCAAGCCCAAACGGAACTGGAAACCCATTATCAAGGAATTTGAAGCAGCTATTGGTAAAAAGGGTGTGGTTCGCCGCAAGGAGGAATTACTCACCTACGAATGTGATGGATTACCCAGTTATCGCCAACGCCCCGCCTTGGTGGTACTTCCCCGCACCACGGAACAAGTGGCGGCGGCTGTAAAACTGTGCGATCGCTATAATATCCCTTGGGTGGCGCGAGGTGCAGGCACAGGCTTATCGGGTGGTGCTTTACCCGTAGAAGATTGTGTCTTAATCGTCACCGCCTTGATGAAGCGCATCCTGGATATTGACCACGACAATCAACGCATTGTTGTCCAACCTGGAGTCATCAACAACTGGGTGACTCAAGCCGTAAGTGGTGCAGGATTCTATTATGCCCCAGACCCCTCCAGTCAGATTATATGTTCCATTGGCGGTAATGTTGCTGAAAACTCTGGCGGGGTTCATTGTCTCAAATATGGTGTGACCACAAACCATGTTTTGGGGTTAAAACTGGTGATTCCTGATGGGTCAATTGTCGATGTTGGTGGCACCATTCCGGAAATGCCGGGATATGATTTAACCGGGGTATTTGTTGGTTCAGAAGGCACATTAGGAATTGCTACAGAAATTACCCTGCGAATTCTCAAAACCCCAGAATCCATCTGTGTAGTTCTTGCCGATTTTACCAGTATAGAAGCCGCCGGTGCCGCCGTTGCCGATATTATTGGTGCGGGGATTATTCCAGCCGGAATGGAAATGATGGATAATCTCAGCATTAATGCGGTAGAAGATGTGGTGGCGACAGGATGTTATCCCCGAGATGCGGGTGCCATTTTGTTAGTAGAATTGGATGGGTTAGAGGTAGAAGTAAGCACCAACAAAAAGCGGGTGACTCAACTCTGTCAACAGAATGGGGCGCGAACCATTACCACCGCCAGTGACCCCGAAACGCGGTTGAAACTATGGAAAGGACGCAAAGCCGCATTTGCGGCGGCGGGACATCTGAGTCCGGATTATTTTGTCCAAGATGGGGTAATTCCTCGGACACAGTTAGCGCAGGTACTCAAAGAAGTTGAAGCCTTAAGTGAAAAATATGGCTATCGGATTGCCAATGTTTTTCATGCTGGAGATGGCAATTTACATCCTCTGATTCTGTACGATGAATCAATTCCCGGTGCATTTGAGCAGGTGGAAGAATTAGGGGGAGAAATTCTGCGACTTTGTGTAAATGCAGGCGGGAGTATTTCGGGGGAACATGGGATTGGTGCAGATAAGAACTGCTTTATGCCCGATATGTTCAGTGAGGCGGATTTGGAGACTATGAAATGGATTAATCAGGTGTTTAATCCCAAAGGCTTGGCGAATCCGGGAAAAGTATTTCCCACGCCTCGCACTTGTGGGGAAGCCGCCAATGCTCAAAAGTCAGCCCAGTTCAAGGATGTGGAACGATTTTAAGGTTTGTAGTAAGTTCGTAGTAAGCGCTTTAGCGCTATAAACGCATCGCATCTTACGACAAACCTCTAAGAGGTACTTATGTGGGGCGCAAGCCTTCATCCGTGTCAACTTAAGGTGAACACCAATGATAGTAAGCCGTTAGGCTATGTACCGTTTCACCCTCATCCCCTAACCCCTTCTCCCATCAAGGGAGAAGGGGAACCAAAACAAAATTATTGTATTAATACCAAAGAAGGGCGGGTTTAGTGACGTTAAGGGTTGTCTCCAAAACCTTATCGGTAAAACCCGCCCCTACACCCCAATAACTCCGCCCCCACTCCTTTGATATGAGCCAACCAGAATTCGTAAACAGTATCTTTCCGAGTTTCTATTCCTTAGTCCCAGTTAACTATTTTCCGAAAAAATGTTGGCAATTCGGCTTAGGTTTACTATGGATATTTGTACCCAGTTGGGCTAACTCGTCTTGCCAAACGTTAGACGCAATTCCAACCCAAATTCCAGAAATAAACCTGACGGCTCAATCTAAAACTCCATCAAACTCAGCCGCCCAGGAATTGGAGTTAAATCCAGAGATTATTGAGGATAGTCCCCTATTACAACGCTGGTTGCAAGACGTACCCAATGTTTTAGAGGAAATTCGCCATGACCCCAGTTTTCGCACCCGTTTCCGGTTAGGCTATTCCCAGTTTCCCTCAACTGAACAAGCGGGGGGATTGAATATTGGTGTAGAAGATATATTTATCAATCGTAGCGGTTTCACTGTTAGTGGGGATTATCACACCTCATTTAATGGCGATCGCGAAGCCTTTGGTGTAGACTTGCGATATTATCTGCGTCCTTTAGGGCGGTATGTGAATGTCGCTCCCTTGGTGGGTTATCGCTATCTGGAGTCGAATGATTACACCACAGATGGCGTAAATCTCGGCGTGAAATTGCAGTTCGTTTTATCTCGCACAGGTGCGGCTGATATTTCCTTAACCCAGAGTTTTGTCTCCCCAGAGAGTGATGATGAAGTCGGTTTAACCACCTTGTCAGTTGGGTATGCGGTTACCCCAGACTTACGCTTATCCACCGATATTCAGAAGCAAAACTCGACAGAAGAAAAAGATAGTCGAGTCGGGATTATACTGGAGTGGATGCCTTAATTTTGCCGCGTTAATATAACCATGTTGTAGAGACGTTGCATGCAACGTCTCTACCAAATGATACCAAAACCGGGTTAGCTACCCCTGTTATAAACCAGTCCGCGCAGGCGGACTTTGTTTGTGTAGCAGCGATTTCAATCGCCTCCTCTTGCTTATAACTTTAAGCTGACTATCTCTCCATCAACCAATTTTCCAGATCTTCCAGACTGTCGAACTCTAAAAAATTTTCTCCTAAATTTTCCAAATCTTCAATAGATAAATTTTGAATTTCACTGCTTGTTTCCTCAGTAATTTCTCCAAAACGCTTTTTGAGTAGTCGCATGATTAATCGCGATTCTCCTTTTTGTTCACCTTTTTGTTCTGCATAAATGATCCGCCCTTTCTCGTCTTGTAACATCATCCCCCGCCTATCTACTATATCTAATTCTTCCACTGTCATATTGGCTTGGTTAGCTAGATTTAAGGCGAATTTTATTTCCGATACTTCTCCTAAACTCTCAGGGATATCCTCCAACATCGCCGCTTCTCGCAGAAAATAAATCCACTTATCTGTCAAACTCGTTAACTCTGAGAGAGTTTTCTTAAACTTAGGTAATTCGAGAAAGATTAGCTGTAATTCCTGATTGAGAATCTCAAACTTTTTCTCTCTCTCCTGAAACACAAATTTATTGATGACATCCTCTGTTTCTTCAAAGAGAATGAAATCTGTAATAGTAACTGCCATGGCTGGATTAAGCCGGGGGTAATCTTCTCCTTTGACTAGCTGATTTGCATAAGCTTTTGCCAAGTTATAAGCCACCCTTTTGTTGAAAGCAGCCATTGAGGCGATTTGCATTTCTATTACCACAATAGAGCCATCAGTTAAAACGGCTTTAACATCTAAATAGGTGTCTTTTAAGCTGATTGTCTGACCGGGATTATAGGGATTAACAATGGTTAAGTCTTTAATGACTTGATCTCCATCATAAACAATAGCATTCAGAAAGCTGATCAATATCTCTTTGCTTTGTTCTGATCCAAATATTTTCTTAAAAGCATAATCTACTTTTGGGCTGATAAATCTCATATTTTTACTCCTTTGTTGATCAATATTTATTTAATATATTTTCTGCTGTCCCTGATATGCTCCCATACCTGCCCTCATTACTCAACCTGCTCAAGCAACGCTTCTACAGTAGTATCCGATACCTGATCAATCTCTAAGATGCGTGAGGCGTCTTGGTACAAATGTCCAATTGAACGACGGTAGGCTGGATCATAGTGGTGACTCAGCAATTCTCCGACTAATGTATGCCATTGTTCGGTGTCAATTAGATCATACCAGCGCCGAATTTTTTGCCCACCATAGCGCGATTTCAAGAACCCTAGCTTGCGTTTCAATACGTCAGGATGGCTGATGAAGTGGGGATACTCGTGCAGCAGCCGTTCGATTCTTACCGCTTGAGGAAGTTGAATTTCAATACAGTTCGCCTGCTTCATCTGTTGCCAAAGGGAGGGGGGCAAATAACGCTGTCCAATTTTATTGCTTTCGGCTTCTACCCAAATCGGCTGACTGGGTTCAAAGCGTTGTAATGCCAACAGGAGTAAGGATTCAAACTGTTTTTGCGAGGGTTGAGAGGTTGGTTTATCTTGCCATTGTTGACCGAGTAGAGAACCGCGATGATTTGCCAAACCCTCTAAATCAAGGACTTGCACGCCGCGTTGCGCTAACTGGTGTAAAATGTAGGTTTTCCCGCTACCCGTGAAACCGGATAACACCTGAAATGTCAACTGGGGCGGTAACGTTTCGAGTTGCTGGCGTACATAAGTGCGGTAGGTTTTATAGCCACCTTCTAGAACAGTCACTCGCCAGCCAATTTGACTTAAGACGCCAGCCAGACTATGAGAACGTTGACCGCCACGCCAGCAGTACACTAGAGGATGGTAGTCTTTGTCTTTAGCGGCAAAGTGAGACTCAAGATGTTGTGCAATGTTACCAGCAACCAAGGCGGCACCCAGTTTCCGGGCTGGGAAGGGGGAGACTTGCTTGTAAAGGGTTCCCACTTTCGCCCGTTGTTCATCATCGAGGACAGGTAGGTTAATAGCTTGGGGTAGATGATCGTCAGCAAACTCACTGGGACTGCGAACATCAATAATCTCAGTATAGGTTTCTAGCCAGGGTGCTTGAGTGTATGTGAGCGATCGCGCCATGCTGATTTGTCTAGAGTAGTGGATAAAGTCCCGATTGCCAACCTTTTCTAGTGTATCGGAAGCCTCAGGCGGGAGATTGACCACAAGCGACTGGGAGCAACTCTCCAGCATTCGCTATCTTGAATGAAATGATCATTAAGGGTGAGGATGGGGCGTGTCTTACTTAATTTACGATCCCGATACTCCTAATCGAAAAGTTTATAAATTGGAGCCGGGGGTCAACACCATAGGGCGTGAAGACGATAACACAATTGTCGTACTTCATGGGTATCTCTCTCGTCACCACGCTCAAATCGTTATTTCCTCAAACTCAGACAGTGCGACACTGACGGATCTGCAAAGTCTCAATGGCACGTTTGTTAACGAGTGTAAAATTGAGGAATGTCAAATCAAGCATGGGGATTTAATTCGCTTTGGTAGTGTGTTTTTCAAATTTGTGAAGACCTTTCCCACTCCTCAACAAAAACCGATCAATGAGGATACCTCGAATCTTTCGATTCTCCGGCAGGTTGCGCCTGAGAAGACGCGAATCACGATGCAGGAGTTACTGCAACCCGAGAAAGCCGATCACTCAGTTCTGAAACTCCGAAACCAAGATGCCCATCAGCGATCAGTTAATAAATTACAAATTTTGCTAGAGGTAAGCAAACAGCTTTCCTCTCCCGAAAAACCCGACCGACTGCTGCAAAAAATTCTGGATCTGTTATTTGAGATTATGCAGGTTGATCGGGCAGCGATTTTGATGGTTGATGAAAAAACGGGGGAACTTGAACAGAAAGCCGTAAAATTGCAATTCGATAGTCAAGAAAATGCTCGGTTTTACAGCAAACGGATTGCTAATTTTGTTCGCAAGCAAGGCAATGCTATTTTAACAGATGATGCCCGAATTGACACTTTGTTTAATGATTCCGTCTCGATTCTAAAACAAGGGATTCACGCCGCGATGTGCGTTCCTCTCAAACCGCGAGATACTGTCATTGGCGTCTTGTATGTGGATAATTTATCGATGACGGATATCTATTCTGAGGAAGATTTGGAGTTCTTAACCTGTCTGGCAAACCAAGCCGCGATCGCGATTGAAAATTCTCGCCTCTATACCCAGATGCAGGCGGAGGCGGTGATGCGGGATAAACTGGAACGGTTCTTTCCGCGAACGGTGAGTCGTAAGCTGCGGGAGGAAGGCAATTTAGAAATCGTTGATACGGAAGTTACAGCACTTTTTGCTGATATTAGTAACTTTACTAAAATGTCCTCCCAAATGGAACCACGGCAAATTATTGAAATGCTCAATGAGTATTTTCAGGTGATGGTTGAGGAGATTGTTTTCCCCTATGAAGGAACATTAGAAAAATATATTGGTGATGCATTGCTGGCTGTTTGGGGCGCTCCCTATCGCAAACCCAATGATGTCGATTTAGCCGTACAAGCCGCTATTGATATGCAATGGGCAGTTCGCCGTTTAAATCAAGTATGGATTCAACGCAAAAGACGACCGATTCAAATTCATATCGGCTTAAATACTGGGAAAGTCGCGGCGGGAAATATCGGTTCGGCAAAACTGATTCAGTATGCCACGATTGGTGATACTACGAATGTGACCAGTCGGATTTGTAATTTAGCCAAACCCAATGAAATTTTAATCGCTCAAAGTACGTTAGATAAACTCAATGACCGCACCATTCCTGTAGAAAAAATGCCGCCAATGCGGGTAAAGGGTAAATCTAAACCGTTAGATCTATATCGAGTTCTTTGGTATAAAACTAATAAAGAAAAGGGGATATAAAACTGGGAACAATTAAGGTTTTTTGAATAATTATTGTGCTGGAGTGAAGCCGGAAAGAGGCAAAATAGAATCGCTGTAGTGTGAACGTCTCGCTCGCTATTGGGTAGGGCTTTTTATCTATCGAGTTTAAACTGATTGAATATTTTAAAAAATTCCTTTAAACTCTAAAATTGATTGGGACTGCATTCCAGAATCAATGGGGGTTATACATTGAAGCGTATTGGTGAAATTATTAAAGGCATCGGGGTTGTTCTCGCTTTTATCTTAAGCAGTTTTGGACTGATGATAATTTTAGGCTTGATTTTACCTGCTGTTTTAGAATACAAGAGAAAGCTGGCGATTAATTATAATCGAAAAGCCGAAAAGCTTGATCAAACTAGACAGTATGATCAAGCCATTGAGATTTACAATAAAGCGATTCAAATTTATCCAAATTTAGCCTTGTTGTACTACAATCGGGGCAATTGCTTTTTTGCCCTGAATGATTACCAACAAGTCTTACAAGATTACAATGATGCCCTGACGCTGAATCCGAACTATCCACAAGTTTATCATAATCGAGGAAATACGTACTATTTATTAGCAGATTACGTTCAGGCGATCGCGGATTATACGCAAGCGATTAAATGTAATCCTAAGTATGAGCGGACTTACTATAATCGCGGTAATGCTTACTATAATTTAAGCGAGTATAGAAAAGCGTTGGCAGATTTTAGTCAGGCAATTCAACTCAATCCTAATCATGCCGAAAGTTATCATAACATCGGTAATACTTATATCGCATTGAATCAATATCAACAAGCAATTGAGAACTATGACAAAGCCATCGATATTAATCCTAGGTATGCTCAAGCTTATAATAACCGAGGTAATGGATACTACTATTTAAATAATTTTGTTAAAGCCATTGGCAATTATGCTAAAGCTATTGCTTTGGATAGTCAAAATTATGAAGCATATAATAATCGAGGTAATGCCTATTACGCGCTACAAAAGTATAAAGAGGCACTCAAGAATTATAACCAAGCATTGACCCTTTGCCCGAATCATATTGAAACCTATTACAATCGCGGATTAGCCCAGAATAAATTGAGACAAAAACAAGAAGCTATCGCGGACTTGCAGAAAGCGGTTCAATTGGCGCAGCAGCAGGAGAATCAGCTATTGCTGGAGGTGATTAAAGACGCAATTGAGAAACTGCAAATAAATCAAGAGATTCCCAATGTTTTACCCAGTCAAAGCTAAGA
>NZ_JBKHHI010000239.1:0-10058 GCF_046539235.1 Coleofasciculus sp. | reverse complement strand
TAGAAGCAACCGTTGCGGGGAAAGATTCTTAACTCCTTGATATCTTTAAAGTTGAGGTTAGATGGCATCGGTATGAAGAAGTCCGATATCTTAAACCATGTCTTAACCAGCTTGCCTAACGGCATCCTGATTTGACCATCTTTAATCTTTAAAGCTTGTTTAGGGTAGCTAACAACAGAAAGTCCGCCTTTCTTTAAATACTTAGGCAGTCTAGGTGCGTTCGCTATTTTTCCTTTTTTAAACGCCCTCATTAATCCAATGAAGGACTTAAAGGATTCGCTAACCGTTCTTAACGCTTGTTGGGCTGCCTGGGAATAGAGGGCTTGAAAGTGTCTGTTGTTTTTATACTCCTTTTCTAAGTCATATTTACCAATAATCTGCCTACGCTTAAACCAGATTTGACGAGCATAATATATGCCGCAGTTCGTTAAGCTATTTGCTTCGGTGCAAATAAACTCTAAAACTGCGGCTAGTTCTTTATCTGGTTTTAATAATACTTGCTGACAACCGTACAAGAATATCGCCTCCTTGTTTATAATTATATAATACAATCTAAAATAGTTATTGTGGGATAAATCCCACTATCTTTCTGATTCGCTCGGTTTCATCCCCCGGTTAGATCCTTCGCAAGCTCAGGACGGGGGCTTTCACCATCGCTATTCTGTAAATGTTGCTCAAATCTTTATATAAAACGTAGCTTGCTGCTCAAGGGAAGCGACTATAACGATCCCTGCCGTTAACTTTAATTGTCCCCACCTACTGACATTAGAACAATCGCTCTATTTCTAACTCAGATGCCACTTGAGCCAGTTTGCTCAGATCAGTGGGATCAGCTAAGTGGGGCAAGATGCCTAAAATGGGAACCTGTGTCAGTGACTGAATCAACTCAATCGGAGTCCAATCAGCAATCTCTTCTGCTGAACGAGGTTGAACACAATTGAGGACAATTCCTTTCAGGTGAACGCCCGACTGACGCGCTAAGGCGACAGTTGCTACGGTTTGTGCGATCGCGCCCAGTGCCACAGGTACCACAATGACACTCGGTAATTTCCAATCTCTGGCAATATCTGCCACGGTTAACTCATGGGTTACAGGTGAACCCAGTCCTCCTAGTCCTTCTACTAAGACAACATCCCGTTGCCCCTGGAGGCGATTCAATGCTTGCCAAACTACTTTTAATTCTATCGATCTTCCTTCCCGTTCTGCCGCCACTGGTGGGGCAACTGGCTGGTTAAATTTTAATGGGGTAATGTCTTGAGGAGTTTGATCCAGGTTGAATTGCTGGTGATAATGTTCCCAATCCCCGGTTCCCGTTTGAATCGGCTTAAAAATTCCCAGACGTTTTTGTGGGTAATAGGTTTGCCAGTAGGCGGCGAGGGCAGTGGTTAATACCGTTTTGCCGGCATCGGTATTTGTACCTGTAATTAGTAATGTTTGGGTCATTTGTCATTTGTCATTCGTCATTTGTCATTCGTCCTTTATAAGGATTTGAGCTCGCTATCTAAGGGTTGGTTAGACTGACACCCAATGTAAAAGTGGTTGGTTTTTCGGCAATCACATCAATGATATAGTTGCCCCCTTGAGGCAATTGTGCCTGCCAAACGATGATGTTTGCGGCATCTTCAATTAACTGACCATTAGGATTGCGGATATTTAAGGTGACATCACCTTGAATAACTTCTACCCCTAGTTGCTGATTAGATTCCATGTTGACACGATACCTTTTTACCCGTTGCGGTGCGGTTTGACCTTGAAACTGAATTGCCTGTTCTCCTTCAGGAATTATCAGCCGTTCGGTTTCGTAAGTGGGAGAAGGAGATGGGGATGGAGATGGAGAAGGAGATGGGGATGGAGATGGGGATGGAGATGGGGATGGAGATGGAGATGGAGATGGAGATGGAGATGGAGATGGACTTTCCGTGGGCGAAGGTGTGGGTTGGGGGGCTTCGGTTAAATCTAAATTGAGTTGGTACTCAGTTTCTGGAAGTCCTGGAATTAGACTTAATTGAACCGTATATTCTCCGGTATAGGGAAGTTCACCTCGCCATTGTTGTACCCGTGTCGCGCGATCGCTCACTGGTTGATCATCGGGTCCTATAAGGGTCATATATACCCCTTCCGTGGGAATAAAAGCCTCCAACGTCTGGTCTTGTTCCGCCTGAATCTGGTAGTTCACAATAGTATTCGGCTGTAATGATCTCTCGATAGAAAGGTCTTGACCGGGAGACAGAGCCAGAGTCCGACTATAGACTCGTGGTTCGGTGGGAGTGGGTGAAGGTGAGGGAGATTCGGTTTCGGTGGGCAAAGGAGACGGAGACTCCACAATTGTTTCTGGGGGAGTCGGTTCCTGTCTTAGTCGATTAGCAATTGCCCAAGAACCCAACCCTGCAATCACGGCAAGTACTGCACCAATTGCCACAACCATCCCAGGCTTTTCCCAAATCGAGTCGTTACTGGGTTCAGGAATCACAGGTTCTGATTGCGCTGCTGTTCTTGCGGGTGGTGTCTGCGGTTCCGGACGTCGTCCTACGGCTACGGTTGCCATACCTGAGACGTTGGCGTCTGGTTCTGGCGTAGAGGCGGCTGGAGGGGGTGGAGATTGCAGCGCTTGTAATACATCTGTTGCAGATGGATAGCGATCACCCGGTCTGTAACTTAGCATCCGGTTCAGAATCCGGGCAAATTCATCACTTACCGTCACCCACCGTTGCCAGTTCCAGGTTAACTGGGTATTATCCAGTAACTCTCTGGGTTCTTTGCCTGTCAGTAGCACCACGGCGGTAACCGCGAGGGAATAAAGATCACTACTGGGATAGGATTTTCCAGTTTGAATTTGTTCGCTGGGAGCATAACCCAGCTTGCCAACCGTTGTGGCTGGGGTTGCCATATCCGGCGACTGCAAACGGGTAGCGAGTTCTTTGACCACACCAAAATCAATTAATACCGGGAGTTGGTCACCCTGGCGCAGAATAATATTATCGGGAGTAATATCGCGGTGGATGATTCCCTTAGTGTGAATATGTTCTAATACGGGCAATAATTGCTGTAGTAGCTGTTTAACTTCGGCTTCGGAGAAGACGGGATTCCCCAGGGGTGTATTTTGAGGCGGTGTGGGAATCCCTACGGCTTCCGTGCTGGATGTGGAATTGCCAGCTAGCTGTTCTAAGCGCTGATTGAGTAACTCGCGATAGGTTTTCCCCTCAACGTAGTCTTGTGCCAAGAACAACCGCCCATCCTCCTCAAACGTGGCTCGAAATTCGGGGACTTGCGGGTGTTTGATTTGATAGAGGGTGGTTGCCTCTCGTTGGAACAGTTCTTTGGACTTCTCCAAGGTATAGGCTTCAGTCTGAGGCGGAATCAATTCTTTGAGCACACAAAGTTCTTTAAACCGATTCAGGTCTTCCGCCAGGTAAGTTCGACCGAATCCCCCTTGACCCAGAACTCGGATCAAGTGGTAACGGGCTTGCAGAATAGTTCCAGAGGCGATCGGTTGTTCCATGAGCTTGTGAATTGGAGTTTAGGGGAAAACAGGCAGGAAGGATAGTGAGTGCCTAGTCTACAAGTCTAAATTTTATGAGAAGATGGTCACATCCTGGCATTTATTATATTTATTTTATCTGTGGCTCCTGAGACGACCCTCAATTAGCTAGATGTTAGCAGAAGCTATGACAGGTTTTGGATAATACTCAATCTGAAGGAAATCAGTCAGATTTACATTGCTTGACTTTTTTAAAAAAAATTATGTCCAGGTAATTCGTTAAGTTGGTTTGTTTAACATCCGTCTTTTGATTGATTTATTACTTTGAAAGTCGCCTTTTCTTAAAAAATGTTAATTATTTGTTCTGTTTGTATGAGTTTGATTAATAGTTGGATATTTTAGTCAATTCAATGGGAAAACTATTGGGTCAATTGGATAAAGTGAACAACTGAGGCAGCATCCCGAAGCATCACACCTAAAATTACTGGTATATTTGGGCTGGTGGGCAAGGATCACGATTGCCCGATTTGTCAATTTATGAAAAATATTAGAACCATAGACAACAGCAAATGTTAAGATTGCCTTGAAATGAGCTTCGAGGGTCTGCTGTGAGCCGTTCTGCAACGTTAACGCTTCAGCCTACGCTGCCGCTAATCGCGGATAATAATCGTCTCCGACTGTTTTCTGGGTCTGCTAATGTTCCACTAGCACAAGAAGTTGCTCGCTATTTGGGCATGGACATTGGACCAATGGTTCGCAAACGATTTGCCGATGGCGAGTTATACATCCAAATTCAAGAATCCATTCGTGGGTGCGACGTTTACCTAATTCAGCCGAGTTGCCATCCGGTAAACGATAACCTGATGGAATTGCTGATTATGATCGACGCCTGTCGGCGAGCATCAGCACGGCAGATTACTGCTGTTATTCCATACTACGGTTATGCCAGAGCCGATCGCAAAACCGCCGGACGAGAATCAATTACCGCTAAGTTAGTGGCAAATTTGATTACTGAGGCGGGCGCGAATCGGGTATTAGCGATGGATTTACACTCTGCCCAAATCCAAGGGTATTTCGATATTCCCTTCGATCATGTCTACGGTTCTCCAGTAACCTTGGACTATCTGGCAAGCAAGCAATTACCTGATCTGGTGGTTGTTTCCCCCGACGTGGGTGGCGTAGCTAGAGCCAGGGCTTTTGCCAAAAAGCTGGATGATGCGCCCTTAGCGATTATTGACAAGCGACGGCAAGCGCATAATGTGGCAGAGGTTATGAATGTGATTGGAGATGTTAAGGGTAAAACGGCTGTTTTGGTAGACGATATGATTGACACGGCGGGAACTATTGCTGCGGGGGCCAAGATTCTGCGTCAAGAGGGAGCGCGGCAAGTTTATGCCTGTGCCACCCATGCCGTCTTTTCGCCACCTGCGGTTGAACGCCTCTCCAGTGGAATCTTTGAAGAGGTGATTGTCACCAATACGATTCCGGTTGCCAAAGACAATTACTTTGAGCAGCTTACAGTGCTTTCAGTTGCTAACCTCCTCGGAGAAACCATCTGGCGCATTCATGAAGACAGTTCGGTAAGCAGCATGTTTCGTTGATACAAGACAGACGTGCCTTAAATCAGGGGGCGGGTTTAGCCAAGTTATCGGTTGTTACCATAAGTTATCGGTAAAACCCGCCCCTACCCAATTATGTTTAACGCACTCGCCCGTTATCCGGGGACTCGTAAAACAGAGACTCTTGACGGCTTTTTGTGGGCCAATCTTCATTCTCACCGCCGATGATGACTCGTTCGATGTGAACATATTCTTGAGACAGTTGCTTCAGGGCATTGATTAGAACATCGAGTGCGATCGCATCGGATGTGCCTAAGTCAAACCAGCAGCGTCCCCAGGTTCCCTGATAATCAAAGTCTCCTTGATTATGCATCAGCGCCATGAGGGTGTTGTCTGTCTCTCGGTGATCATAGTCCATATAGCTAATATCCACACCCGTCTCCTGCACTTGCAGGTTCTCCGCATCAAATCCGCCCAATTTTCCTAGGTAAAACCATGAATTGAATAACTCTTCAATATAATCTTTTTCCATGGGGGAAGGAACAGTGGCAAACTCTAGCCAAATCCACAAATCGAATGGGTTATACTCGCGAAACTCTACCTGCATAGGTCATCAATCATCAGTTATCTAGAAAATTGACAGGGGTGAAGTACCTCTCCCCCAGCTTCGCCATCTCCTCCATCTTATCTTCCCCAACACTAACGGAGAGGGTGGGATTCGAACCCACGGACCTTTTGGGTCACTCGATTTCAAGTCGAGCGCATTCGACCACTCTGCCACCTCTCCAAGCTTATCTATAATACCAAGCCTGAGCGTTCATGGCGAGTGTCTGGAAACAAATTATCCGCCAACGGGTTGAGGATGCCGATACAGAAACTCTTCTAGTACGACAGAATCGTCATTTCCCACCCAAACGAGAGAAATTGAAGCAACCCCACCCGCTTCCAGAGACACCAGCGAAAAATTCCGCAGTCGGTCTGTTTCCGTTTGCACAATTCGGGGTACACTGGCTGAATTCAGATACACGGTTCCCTCTGAACTGGTTGTGACAATAGTTCGCAATCGCTTGGTTGTGTGGCGTAATCGGTGATGCATGTGACCGAATGTGACCAAGGGAATCTGTTTTCCCATCGCCTGAACTTGCGCGATCGCGGCGGCAAAATCCGGGTCTCCATGATCACCGCCCACGGGATGCCAGTCCCTGCCACAAGGCGATTCGGCTTCCTCTCCTAACCCCGTTGGTCCATTGTGACCTAAAAAAAGAATTGTGTTATACTCTGTGGCTTTGGCGGCGGCGACAATTCGTGCAACGGACTCCTCAAAACTGTTGACCCCATACCAATCCCGATAGAAGTCTTGATTTTTCCATGCTGATCCGCCCCAACTAAATGGACGCCCCCCGACTACCGAAAGTTGAAGTTCAGGAAAGTCCAGATATCCGTAACCCACATGGGCATCTCCCAGGGCCTCTAACTGATCTTGTAACCAATTTTCCTGTTGACGGTTGTATGGACATTTTTTCTGTCCCCAAGCCGATGCGGTATACCAAGCGTCGTGATTTCCCAGAATTACCGCTTTCGGCAGATCAACACAAGCAACTCGCTGCACCACCCCCACAGACTCGTTGCCAAAATCTCCGACAAACAGCACCAAGTCAACACCCAACTTTTGGAGTGCGATCGCGTCTTGGGCTTCCCACTGATCGTGAACATCACCAACGACGGCAATTTTTACAGATGGCTGATTATGACTGGTCATATTCATGGTTTCTTAATTATTCCCCCTTCCAGCATAAAAAAAGCCGCACTCGTTGGCTTAAATCCAAAACCCATCTGAGGGCTTGTCGGGGCGATCCGATGACGAAATAAACAACCGTTACATAAGAATTACTCAAAGTTGCCTAACACCACCTGTAGGGGCTTGGTTACCAAGCCCCTACTTAATGGCACGCTTGTTCAGGCTGGTGGGCAATGCCAACCCTACGGTATATCAAGGTTTTGGCGATCCCAAAAGGCACATTTTCCCTGCCATTGATGCTAAGCTTTTTTACGCCTTAGTACAGAAGTGATACCGAACATCCCCATCGCGACTATTCCGGCAACTGTACCGGGTTCCGGTACTGAAGTAGAAGTAGAAAATCCTTCAATTTTCAAGCCAACTCGCGAACGAGCATTCTCTAGGTTGGGATTCGGAGAACCCTCTAGCCAACTCATATTGGCAATACCCGAAAGCGATGTAATCGAGGTATCACTGGCAAAATAGTTCTTTGTGATATCCATGTTTCCCTCACCTACAAGTGCAGTAGCTAAACTAGACACTGGATCAACCTCGATTCCATTCACCTCGTTGACATTCAGCAAAATTTCCGTACCCGGATCGACTGTACCCGATTTCGTTGTCGCTCGTGTCCAGAGGTAAAACCCATCCAAAGACTTCGCTGGTGGATTATCTTGGTAGAACGCAATGGTTTGCCCACCCAGGGTAAAGGAAACGGTATTCCCATCCCAATTTAAAAGCCATGGCACCTCTTCACCGTTCTGCCAATTCCACTGCAATTGCTCAACAGTTTTATGGATATCATCTTTTTTAGTGGAAAACTCCCAGTCAGCTTTGCCTTTAGCTCCTGCTCTCCCTTCCACCGTCCAGTTCAAGTTAGTCCAGCCTTCGGGGACAGTGTCACCCTCGTGTACGAAGGTTAACTCAATCGCCGCAGCAGGTTGAGATAACAGGCCAAAACCCAGGACAGAGGCTCCAGCCGCCAATGTTGTGGCGACTAGCTTGTTGTGTATAACGTTCATAACGATCTCCAAAATAGACGAAACAGTATTTTGTTTCTATAGTGACCAGTTTAATTCTTTAAGCCGAGAAAAATATCAGGTATCAGCTATTTCCCATATAATGTGCCTAATTTGATGGCTGAATCCCGCCTCTGGAGGATAATTCCTGGGAAAATTTAGAGGGGGTGGGGTTGGGTTGGGGATTTAGTCGAAACTCCAGTACTCTATATAGGCGTTGAATCAGGAGTGTGTTACCCATGGAACTGGTTAAAGTACAAATGATGTTCGAGAACGCCCCGCGAACATCCCATAAAGACTATTCACCGGAGTTGGAAGACTTGAACGGAGAACGGGTGGAATTATCTCGTCTACCTTGCTGCGGCGAGTTGATTTCCTTTGCTGAAGGAATGCTGCACGATGTCGGACCCTGCTTCACGGTGATTGAGGTTGTCCATTTTGCGTCCCCAAAGGAAAATGGTTTGGTCGGTCAAATCATGCTACGCAAGTGTTTTCCTCGCTAGAGAGTCCTTTGGTGAGATCCCCACATTAGGATAGATGATAATTCTAGATATCGGACGATAACCTCAAAACGCAAACCTTTGGCAGTGAAGCATCATGCAATTCGTGTCCGATCCCCCTATTGCGGAAAAAATCCAGCAGATGAAAGAACGAGTTCGCTGGCAAGATCCATTGATTCTGGAACGGGATATTGATCAAACTCGGCTGGTATTAGACGATGATCAACCAGATCATCCAGAGTTCTCTTTTTTAGTTGTGGGTGATACAGGCTTCGGCTCTCATAAACAACATGATCCACAACGCAAAATTGTGGAAATGATGCTAAATCACCGCAATGATTGCCGTTTTGTTTTACATACCGGCGACGTGGTTTATCAGGTAGGTTCGAGTGAATATTATCCCCAAAACTTTATCAAACCCTACCGCGAGTTTCTAGTCAATGGTGACTCTCCCCAAAAAATTGGCTATGACCAAATGGTGTTTAATCTTCCCTTCCTCACCATCCCTGGAAATCACGATTACTACGATTTACCCCTCGTCTATGGCTTTATGGCACAGGTAACCTGGCCCCTACGCCACCTGTTTAAGACTAAACTCGATCTGAATGTAGGTTGGCACGGCTCACATAAGGGTAAAGCTTACACCAAGGCATTCCTGGACTATCTGAAGCCATTGAAGCAGTGGGGACAGTTGGAAAATCATTTAGACCACCACTATACGGCGAAGACGGATACAGGACATTGCTTGCGCTATCAACCGGGCGAGTTTACCCGCTTACCGAACCGTTATTATACGTTCCGTAGTGGTGGAATTGACTTTTTTGCCCTTGATTCCAATACCTTTAACGCCCCCGCACCGATTCCCAACACCCCAGAAGGGAAAGCCTTTCGCCATCTTTTAGAACAGCGACGAGATGAATTAGAAGCCGAAAAAATGCAACTTATGGAAACCTCCGCTACCCTGGATGCGGATAACCCGGAAGAGGCGGAAAAACTGGATGATTTGAATGTGAAATTAGAGCAAATTGATGAACTAAGCCTGGATATTAATAAACAATTGGCATCAAATGAAGAAACCACGATTGACTTTGAACAATTGGACTGGCTACGACAACGGCTAACCCAGTCTTGGCAGACTCAAGAGGTAAGAGGACGAGTGATGTACCTGCATCATCCTCCTTATGTGACTGAAGCCACGAAATGGCAACAGGCACAAACATGGGCAGTTCGTCGCCGCCTGCGCCAAGTTTTGGATGCGGTGGCGACGGAGGTGGGGGATTTAGCACAGGGGCGTCCTTTGGTGGATTTGGTTTTAACCGGTCATGCCCACTGTTTAGAATATCTAGAAACCGTTGATACTGGACATGGGGATTCCCATATTCCCTGGATTATCTGCGGTGGGAGTGGTCATAGTTTACGCCGTCAACGCAAAGAAGGGTCAGAGATTACGGAATCCGTTGGGTTTATTGATGGTAATCCCTCCCGTTTGGTGGCGCGATCGCACTTTTATGCCGGTCGCCATGGTCAGGGTGCTAAAAAGCAGCGACTCTATTCATTTTTACGAATTGATGTTCAGGAGGGGAATCCGCCGAAGTTCCGAGTTCAACCGTTTATTGCTGAACGATGTCACCAAACGTGGAATAATTATTCTAAGGAAGCGTTTGTTATTTGATTTGTCATTTGTCATTTGTCATTTGTCATTTGTCATTTGTCATTTGTCATTTG
>NZ_JBKHHI010000238.1:0-10070 GCF_046539235.1 Coleofasciculus sp. | reverse complement strand
AATTTCCGGTGAGGGTTTTGACACATTGCCATCGGGAAATGGTGTCGGGTAAAAGGGCTTGAATTTCTACAGCCGGCTCAATCGTGGGAGAATTGGGTTCTGGGGTTGGGAATTGTGCGATCGCATCGTGTAATTCCGCAATCTGGTAAAACCTAACCCCCCAGCCCCCTTCCCTCCCAGGGAAGGGGGAGTATGAAAGCCTATTCCCGTGTTGGGAAGGGGTATTTCCTTTAGTTAATTGACTAACAGTATCCTCAAGCTGTGCGATCGCACTCTGTAATTGTGCAATCTGGGATGGGAGAGATTCTAAGTTAGTAACTCGTTGCTGGAGTTGTGCGATCGCGGTTTCTGTCTGTTGATGAGTCTTCTGATAGAATCGCCCTCGATTAGCGAGATTTAATCCCAGAGTAATCGTAATCGGTGCGGCGGCGTAAACCGCCTGCTGAGTGGCGGCGGCGATAACCGTTCCCAATCCTGAACCAGCGAGGAAAAGGTATTCGGTAATCTTTAGCCAATGGCGGTTACTCATAGCTGTCCCTACCCATCTAAACATCCAGAGGGAATAACTCAACTTGAGCGATCGCGACCCATTTCCCGATACAATATCTGGGCATTGTAGCAGAAAAAGGTAGGCAGAATGGTACAGGCAACGATTGGTATTATTGGCGGTAGCGGACTTTACCAAATGGATGCCCTCAAAGATGTGCAAGAGGTGCAAGTGGATACCCCCTTTGGCAAGCCGTCTGATGATTTAATTGTGGGTACTCTAGAAGGAACGACCGTTGCCTTTCTCGCCCGTCATGGTCGTAACCATCATCTCATGCCCACTGAATTACCCTTCCGCGCCAATATCCACGCGATGAAACAGTTGGGCGTTAAGTATCTGATTTCCGCCTCAGCCGTGGGTTCCCTCCAGGAAGAAGCCAAACCTTTAGATATGGTCATACCCAATCAATTTATTGACCGCACCAAAAATCGTGTATCTACCTTTTTCGGTGAGGGGATTGTGGCACATATTGGCTTTGCTGAACCCGTATGTCATCAACTCGCCGGGGTTTTAGCTGATGCGGTGGCTAGCTTACAGTTAACTGATGTCACCCTGCATCGCGGTGGCACATACATCTGTATGGAAGGACCCGCCTTTTCTACTCAAGCTGAATCCCATCTCTACCGTAGTTGGGGCGCAACGGTGGTTGGGATGACGAATTTACCCGAGGCAAAACTAGCGCGAGAAGCAGAAATCGCCTACGCCACCTTAGCCCTAGTCACCGATTATGATTGCTGGCATCCCGATCATGACAGCGTAACCGTAGAAATGGTGATTGGCAATTTACGGCGCAATGCGACGAATGCTCAACAGGTGATTCAAGAAACCGTGCGGCGTCTTGCCCAAAATCCACCCCCATCTGAGGCACACTCAGCGTTAAAATACGCGATTTTGACCCCACTCGACAAAGCGCCAGAGGCGACGAAGCAGAAGTTAAGCCTCTTGTTGCAAAAATACGTTTGATGTCATTCGTCATACTCACGCTCGAAAAGAAGCAAGCTACGTCCTTTGTTGATTGTTCATGGTTCATGGTTCATTGGTAATCCCCTTACCCAGCTCCCCCAGCTCCCCTATCTCCTCCCTCTAACTTGTGCCAGACTGAGAAAGTTTGCGTAATACAACGTAATATTAACAAACGTAAACTTATACCCATATTTACGTTTCCAACTGTGTATGATGGTTTGTATGACCCAACTGTATTACAGCGGCATCAAAAGATTTTCTCAAATCGCCGTTGTTACAGAAGCCTCTGTTAGCTACAGGTTCCGACCCTGGTTGAGAGATGGTTAGCAGAGGTTGGGTAAACAGGGTGCATCTACTATTCATATTCAGACACTTATGTGTCTCTCGACTCTCTCATTCAAATATCTCATACAACAATATTTGTAATACAAAATAAAATTTTCGTAATACGTTGGCTGTAGTGAGAGCAATCTCCCAGAGGAGAGTCTGAGTAAATCACTCACGCTCCTGGGAGATTTAATTAATTTATATGACAGGTATAAAAAAGTTACTTACACAAAAGCTGACGTTGCTAGGGTTTTAGGTTAGAGTTATGTACTAAGAGAGTCGTAAATTTCTGTAATTTAAACTGTAATTTAAACAGAGTAGTGGGAAGAAACAAAAGACAGGGTGTAGGGAATAGCGGTTGAGGACTAACGCTCGAAAGTCGCCGCTTCCACCCGGAAGGGGAGAGAGAACATCTATGCGATATGTGAGTAATCTTTTGAGGGAACGTTGCTATATCACCGAACTCAACTCCCAGATCAGCCAAATTATTACTCAGAATGCTGCTGCTAATACAAATAGATTAAGTGATTGCAACTAGAAAGCAGAGTAGGGGTTCAAAGGAATTGGCAAACGATGCTCAAATTAACAACACCAAACGTTGGCAAAACCAAACGATGGTGTTATTCGAGTTGACTCAATCTCAGAGACTCAACGCCGGAGATTTGACCACCGTAATTTGTGACTTGACAAAAGCCGCCGCCGATGCATTAGAGGTTGAGCGAGTCAGCGTATGGTTGTACAACGATGCAGCTTCCCAGCTTAATTGTGTGGAACGGTATGAGGACGGTAAACACTATCATGGCTGGGACAAAACCCCAGGACAAAACCAGGGAAAAGATATCAGTCCACCTGTATTACCGAAGACGTGTTGTTGTCTTACCAGTCCCCTATTGCTGGGGCGATTGGATGTACCGATCTGGCAAAACGAACAGATGATCGGTATGATTAGCTACGAACAAAGCGTATCCAGTCCGAGGGAGTGGACGCCTCAAGACAAAACCTTTGCCAGCGCGATCGCGAATTTAATTGCCCTGCGACTGGAACAATGGCATCACCAACAGGCAATGCAGGAGTTGAATCAGGGAGAAAGCCGTTACCGATTACTGGTTGAGAAGTCTCCCGATCTGATTTCTCAACATCGGACAGATGGGGTCTATTTATATGCTTCACCCGCTTGTCTTACCCTCTTAGGATACGAATCTGATGAGTTGGTGGGACATTCCATTTACGAGTTAGTGCATCCTCAAGATGTCACCGCGATTAAACAGATCTACTCCAACCCAACGGATTGCCAACACCAGCAGCCGATTCGCTACCGCATCCGTCATCAAAGCGGCGATTATCGGTGGCTAGAAAGCACGATCAATCCTATATGCCATCCTCAAACCAATCAAGTCACCGAACTTGTCGTTGTCTCGCGGGAGATTAGTCAACCCCAGCCCGCCGCAGAATCACGCCCCAAAGCCACACCTCACGCCTTGAAGATGAACCCCTTAGCCGTGGCAAAACAGGCAAACCAATTTAAACCCTTGGGCTTGAGGTCTCACATTTCCCGATTAACCCATCCCCCGGCGATGCCCACAACCCCCGCTCCACCCAGCCACAGTCGGATTTCCGCATTGGCGGCGGTGGTAGAAGATCGGCTGATGAGTGGCATGATGTTATTAGGGAATCAATCCCTTAACTCAGAATCTCGGCGTACCTTTAGCTGGGTTGCCAATGCCATTGCCGTTGCCATTGACCAATATTGGGCGCGTTCAGAACTACTCAGCCGTCGCGAATCCCTGCTTTTTGGGCTTGCCAATCAAATTCGCAACTCCCTAGAACTTCATACTATCCTGGAAACAGCAGTAGAATCGATTCGCACCCTACTCAAAATCGATCGCTGTCAATTTCTCTGGTATCGACTCAAAACACAACCCCCCCATTGGGATGTAGTCAAAGAAGCCAGAACACCTGATTTACCAAGCTATATAGGTCAACATTCAACCGAGCAAATCGCCCCCCTTGCCCAGCGGATTCTCAAGCGAGAAATTGTTCAGGTTGATGATGTGGAAACTTGTGATGACCCGATCCTCAAACAGTTTTTAACCCGACAGGGATATACCTCAATCTTGTCCCTACCGATTAAAACCCGGGCGGGAGACATTGGCGCAATTAGCTGTATTCACGGGACAGAACAACGTCCCTGGGATAATAGTGAGGTGGAACTATTGCAAGCGGTTGTCGCTCAACTGACGATCGCCCTCGATCAAGCCTCCCTCTACACCCAAGCCCGTGAAAGCGCTGAGATTGCCCAAGCCCAAACCCAAGAACTTGAACAAACCCTAAATCAGCTTCAAGCCACCCAAGCCAAACTGGTGCAGAGTGAAAAAATGTCCAGTTTAGGACAATTAGTGGCAGGTGTGGCACATGAACTGAATAATCCAGTTAATTTTATTCACAATAACTTGACCTACGCCAGTGCCTATTTTTATGACCTCTTGAATCTGGTACGCCTTTATCAAGAGCATTACCCCAATCCGGCGGCGGCTATTGCCGAGCAAGAGGAACTCATTGATGTTGACTTTATCGCCGATGACTTACCCAAATTGCTGCGTTCTATGCAACGGGGAACCGATCGGATTAGTTCCATTGTCCTCAGCTTACGCAACTTCTCCCGCCTGGATGAAGCCGAGATGAAACAGGCTGACTTAAATCAGGGAATTGAGAGTACCTTACTGATGTTGCAACATCGCCTCAAACCCAAAGGGAACCAGCCGGAGATTAAAGTGCTGACGGAGTATGGTGAGTTGCCAGAGGCAGAATGTTATCCTGGACAACTTAACCAGGTGTTTCTGAACATTCTCAACAACGCGATCGATGTTTTGGAGCAGTCTTTTAAAGACAATCCTGATTATCCTGCACCAATCATTGCTATTCGCACTGGGTTATTAGAAGGCTCTCCAGATTCCTCACACCAGCCAAACTCGCAGCTAGATATTCAGAGTGAGGACAAGAAACCATCCGTAATGAATTGCCCTCGAATTGTGATTCAAATTGCCGATAATGGACCGGGAATGACAGATGAGGTAAAAGCACGGCTATTTGATCCCTTCTTTTCCACCAAAGCGGTTGGACAAGGAGTGGGTTTAGGATTGACAATTTGTTATCAAATTGTCGTCGAACATCATCACGGGATTCTCAACTGTACATCCACACCAGGGAAAGGAACTGAATTTTGGATCGAGATTCCGATTCAGCAAATTATCCCAAATCCGGGTTAACTACCCCTTTTAGATTAAATCGCCAAAACCCTGTAGAGACGTTGCATGCAACGTCTCTACAATCTGGACATAAAAGGGTTATGTATGACGGATTCGGCATTAGAAGCTTGTCTGAGGTATAAAGATAATTATGTTACCCTTAAAAGCCAGACACTCAATTTTTGGCGTGGATGTGAGAATGTGATCCCAGAATTCGATGAGAACGGCAATCTACCACCAGGAGTTCATTTTTGCGAGTGGGAGGAGTTTCAGGAGAGATTTGGTACAACCTTGAAGAGACAGCGCATGATAGATGGTTTGGAACTGGCAATGACCCAATTAAAAGCCGCAGGTTGTCGGACTATTTATATTGATGGTAGTTTTGTTACCAGTAAACCCAACCCTGGTGATTTTGATGCCTGTTGGGAAGACAATGAAGTTGATATAAATTATCTCAAATCCCTTGCTCCTACTTTATATAATTTTGCGCTGCGACGTGCTGAACAAAAAAGCAAGTATAAAGGGGAGATTTTCCCAGCCAATTACCCAGCGAATGAGGCAGGAATAGCTTATTTAGATTTTTTTCAATTTGATACAAGAACGAATACGCGCAAAGGAATTCTGTCTATAGAGTTACAGAGGTGGATACCCTTATGATAAAAAATGATCAACAATATCAGCATTCTTTAGATTGGTTGCGGCGATTTGAACAGTCTGTCGCCGAATTGGATAGTAATGATAGTTTGAAAGCTGAACCAACGCGCTGGCAGCTTCATAGAGACTCCTATCAGAGTCAAGTTGACGAGTTAAAGGAAGAAATTGCTGAATATGAAAGACTGACTAATTGTGACAAGAGCCAGCCGATTCAAATTAAAGTTGAGAGTTTGAATAAGCTGCCGAATGCTTTAATTAAAGCCAGGATAGCTGCCAAAATGAGCCAAGAAGAACTGGCTGATTTGTTAGGAATTGAGCAGCAACGAGTTCAGCAGTATGAAGACACCGATTATCAATGCGCCAGTTTTGTAGAAATCCTGGAGGTTAGCACAGCGTTGGGTGTGGAATTTGAGACGGCTGTGATGCAGGTAGATTTTGAGGAACTAGAAGCGGTTAAACAAAGTGTAGCAAAATGGCGAAAGAAAAAAATGAATAGGGTAACTAAAACCTTATAAATATTGGGAAAGTGACCCCTTCAGCAATTCTCTATTCTTATACAATAGGTAGAGCGACTTGCTCTTACCCAATTATTGCAGTATTTCTAAACTAGAATTTTTGCCCTAAATCTATTATATATAACAATGAGAAATTTTCCTATTTTTTCCGGACAGTTTACTTTACGTCAACGTCATCAGCTTCCCGCTCAAGCAGGCATTTATTTTGTTCTCGATGAACGCGAACAATTACTTTATATTGGTCAAGCTAAAAGCCTGCGTGATCGCTGGGCGGGATCAACTCATCACCGATACAAGCAATTTGCCAGGAAAGGATTAGATAAAATCATTCTTAGATATATTCTGACTTCAGTTTCTGAACTCGATAAGTTAGAGCGAGAGTATATCAAGCAGCTTAAACCTCTACTGAATGATAGCAAAGTCAAGGAATATCTCCCCAAAACAAGTCCTCGGTTTTCAGAATTGCAACGTTTACTCAAACTCACGAGTCAGCCTCTCTTTCCCTCAGTGATGTATACGTGCAGCGAGGGAAAGACAATCCCTAGAGACGCTTGGGACTTGTTTCGAGGTTTTGTTGCAGGTGTATATGAAGAACGCCAGCCTTACATCATAGTAGTGTGCAGACAAAATATGGGAAGTATTTTAGGGAAAAGTTCATTACATCGAACTAAAAAGCGCTTTTACATAGAAACAGACCCAAGGCTTATACCAGCTTTTTATTTTTTCGATGCGAGACAAACAATTTTTGTATTTGTAGAATTAGTTAATGATAATTGGGCAGATCAAGTATTCAAAGAGGTTTATCCAAGCTTAGTGGATTGCAAGATTGCTGGCGTTGTACTTAAGAATCTCGTCAATTCTAATTTATTAATGCCTGCCTTAGAAAAAATGATCATTAACGGGGACAATGCAGCACAATCTTACCTTTTAAATTTATGTAAAAATTTACAACCTTTGCCTGCTGATTTCTCTTTAAACAAGCATATAATTTGGTGAAATTAATCTCGGTGGATTGTTTTGAGACTTGATCCTAGATAAAGACGCCCCACCGGGGCGTCTCTACGGATATTTAACCGCCAACAGCTATTGACCGATGCCCTAGATCCAGTCTAGAGGGATTGGGCTTAAGCGCCAACAGGTTGTTTAACCAGCGATCGCGCGGCTTCAACGATGGCATCAGCGTCAATTTTTGCCTCATGCATGAGTTCTTGGGGTTTACCAGAACCGGGCATATTTTGTACCGCTAACTTAATTAACTGTAGTTGAGGACCTTGATAGGTGGGTGCAGTATCAACACCGGCAAAGGCATCCTGTACGGCGGCACCTAAACCCCCTTCCAGCCAATGATCTTCGACGACAATTAAGTTACCTTCGGTATCTTGTGCGGCTTGATGCAGAGTTTCTGTATCAATAGGTTTAACCGAATAGGCATCAATAATCCGGGCAGTAATCCCCTCTTGTTTGAGCCGATCATACGCCTTCAGCGCTTCGTGCAACGTTACCCCGGCACCAATCACCGTCACTTGGTCGCGATCGCTACTGCGGATAACTTTACTCCCACCAATGGGAAATTCTTCCTCTTTTTCATAGATAACAGGCGTTTTCATCCGCGTTGTCCGCAGGTACACAATCCCATCCCGGTCAACCATTTGACCCACCAGTTTAGCGGTTTGGTTACCATCACAGGGATACAGAACCGTACTACTCCAAACGGCTCGCATAGATGCCAAGTCTTCTAATGCCATTTGAGACGGTCCATCTTGACCAATGGAGATTCCGGCATGAGACCCCGATAACTTAATATTGGCACGAGAAATAGCTGCCATTCGCACGAAGTCATAAGCGCGACTTAGGAACGCACCAAAGCTAGAGACAAAGGGCTTATAATGCCGTGCTTGCAATCCCATCGCCGCTCCCAGCATCTGCTGTTCAGCAATGAACATTTCAAAAAAGCGATCGCTATGGGTTTTGGCAAAGAACTTGGCGCGGGTGGAGTTACTCACCTCTCCGTCAAGCGCAACCACATCTGAGCGCGATGCACCGATAGCGGCTAATGCCTTACCGTAGGCGGTACGGGTGGCAACTTTCTCTCCTTCGTCGTAGGTGGGAAGTTCCAAAGGTTGCATCTCGCCAATTGTGGCGGGTTCTCCCTCTTCCTCCGGTTTCTGGACGGAGATCGTAATATTGCGTTGACCGCCTAATTCTTGTATTGCCTCTTTTGCCTGATCCTCTTTCAAATTCTTACCATGCCAACCATTCTGATTTTCTACCACAGAGGCACCCTTTCCTTTCACGGTGCGGGCGATAATTACCACAGGTTGGTTATGGATGGACAGTGCTTCACCGTAGGCTTGCTCAATTTCTTTAAAATCATGACCGTCAATTTCAATCGCATGCCAACCAAACGCCCTCGCGCGGTTAGCATAAGCTTGAGTATTCCAGCCAAGTTCAGTTTGACCCCGTTGACCTAAGCGATTCACATCAATAATCAGAATCAGATTATCCAGATTATAGTAAGAAGCGTGATCAAAGGCTTCCCAAACTGACCCTTCAGCGGTTTCGCTATCACCTTGAAGCACCCAAACCCGATAGGGAAGTTGATCCAGGTACTTAGCTGCTAAAGCCATACCCACGCCGACGGATAAGCCTTGTCCCAGAGAACCCGTTGCGACCTCAATTCCAGGGATCAGGGGAACTGGATGACCCTGAACCGGACTGCCAAACTGACGCAGCGACATCATCTCCTCATCTGAAATCACCCCAGCCGCTTTATGCATAGCATAGAGTAAGGGACAAGCATGTCCTTTGGAGAGAATGAAGCGATCGTTATTCGGGTTATCGGGATGGTCGAAGTCATAGCGGAAATATTTGGACATGAACACCGTCATTAAATCCGCCGCCGACATGGAGGAGGTAGGATGACCAGAACCCGCCGCCGTCGTGGAGCGAATACTATCCACGCGCAGTTGTTGAGCGAGTTCGTGCCATTGATTCTGGGTCGTCATAGTTATTCTTCTTATTCAACGTCAAGCAAAGGGGGGAATTGCTGGAATCCCTTGAACTTCAGTAAATAAGCCTTAGATTCGTAAGGCTTAGATTAGCGATATTGATAGTGATGTAACAAAAATTAGAATCATGCCCAAATCTAGAGGAAATGTCATCAATCGATAGCTAAACAAGGAATTGCGATTGAGCCAAGTTCTAGATATCTGATCCCTGACTCGGGCAACCATAACCTTAATAAATTTGAACCCGGCTTTACGTCTGCCTTATGGCATAAAAATAGCATTGATATCTTATCTATCTTAGGAGTGACGAATATCCTCGCTGAGGAGTTTTACCCTAGTGAAGGCTTCGGTGGTACAGTCGGGTTAAGTTAAATGGCTTGCCTTGTTCAGCCAAAGCCTCAATTAGAGAAATTGAACGATAAAAAAAATAAGGAGAATTAAAACGCCGACTCAAAGCGAACAAGCTACAGGAGTACAGAACACAAACTATAACCTGGTTAGTGTGTTGTATCACATGCTCAATGGTGCCGCTACTTACGATCAGTATATCCAGGATGCCGAGCAATCTGGCGATCAGGAACTGGCTCAGTTTTTACAAAATGTTAAAAAGCAGAATGCCGAGTGCGCTCATAAAGCCCAAGAGTTACTGGCGCAGCGAATTAAATAGCCGCCAATCAGCGCTATCCTAATAAATTAAGTTAAGCTTCCTTTCTGAATGAGAGGAGGCTTTTGGGCCCATCCTTGTAGTGCGAGCATCTTGCTCGCTACTAATAAGCATCTTGCTCGCTACTAATAAGCATCTTGCTCGCTA
>NZ_JBKHHI010000237.1:0-10080 GCF_046539235.1 Coleofasciculus sp. | reverse complement strand
AATGACTAATCCAGATACTTCAATCTCACCATAAAAAAGCCATCCATCTGATGCTGATGGGGTAAGACTTTCAGCCAGCCTTGAGGCGTAGAAAAGGCGGTGAGTGTCGGCGGGGGTGCATCGATACGCCAGTGGGGATGACGTTCCAGAAAGGCTTGAATCACGGCTTCATTTTCCTGGGGGTGCAAAGTGCAGGTGGCGTAAACGAGGACGCCTCCAGGTTTAACCCAGGTGGCTGTCTGAGTTAATAGTTCACTTTGCAGTACAGAAAGTTCCTTAACTCTGGCTGGAGTACAACGCCAACGGATATCGGGGCGACGGTGCAGCGTACCTAAGCCAGAACAGGGGGCGTCGAGTAAAACAGCATCGGCTATCTGGGTAAATTGGGGAAAATCACGGCTATCCCCTGGGCAGATTTGAATGGATTGTAATTGTAACCGTTGGGTATTAGCTTTGACTTTTTTTAGGCGAGACGCGGCTTTATCACATGCCCAGATTGTACCGCGATCGCCCATGAGTTCGGCAAGATGCGTGGTTTTACCGCCCGGTGCAGCACAGGCGTCAATGATCACATCATGGGGTTGAGGATTAAGTAAATGACTCACGAGTTGAGCGCTACTATCTTGAATTGTCCACCATCCCTCGTTGAATCCAGGAAGCGTTTGTATTGAACCTGTACTTCCTTGGAAGCGTAAGGCTTGGGGAAGGTGAGGAAGGCGTTGAACCTGAATACCTGCGGCTTGCATTGCTGTCTCTACTGTATCGATAGAAGCTTTTAAGGGATTGATCCGCAGGTCAAGGGTTGGCGGTTGGTTGAACCATTGGCAAAGGGCTTCTGTTTCCTCGATTCCTAATTGATTTAACCACAGTTCGATCATCCAGTCGGGAAAGCTATAGAGAATACCCAGACGTTGGATGGGTTGGGGGGGTAACTGCAAGGGATCATCTAATTGGGGATTGGCTTTCAGACGAGTATACTGTCTCAGCACCCCATTAACTACTCCAGCTAGTCCTTTTAATTGATTGGCTTTAGCTAGTTCCACGCTGGTATTAACGGCGGCTGATGGGGGAATGCGTTGCAGATAGCGCAATTGATATAAGCCCAGATGCAGAATGAAGCGCAAGTCTGGGGGTTGCTGGTGGGCTTTTTTCTTCCCCAGTTGATCAATTAAGGCATCCAGGGTGCGAGTGTGTCTGATTGTACCATAGACTAAATCGGTTAACAGAGCGCGATCGGCACGATTAAGAGTAGTATGACGAAGCACTCGATCCAACGCAATATCTGTAAACGCACCTAACTTGTGAATATCTCGTAGGGCGAGGAATGCAAGTTGGCGAGAGTTTGCCATGGATGACTCAAAAAACCTTTACATAAACAAATGATGATCAGGTCTGGGCTAAACTGGAGACGATTATAGGATACCCAATTTCCTTTTACTCACCATCCATTCTGCCACGGATTGGGGACGGGCTTCCGGTTGGAGTGTCATCCCTTTGAGGATAGCTTGATTCACGCGATCGCTAATTTTGGGGTTAAGCTGTTGAGGGCCAGAGGATTACGCTTGTTTTGTAAACAAGCCTTAAACCCTTACAAATGAGATAATACGAATGACAAATGACTTTATCAATGAATGTTTGGCAAGCAGATTTTTATCGGCGTCCTCTGCAAGATGAAACTGGACAAGTCTTATGGGAATTATTAATTTGTGACACCACAGGCAATGTTATATATCAATCATTCTGTCCTCAGCCAGATGTAACCCGTGATTGGTTGCTATCGCAGGTAAAAATCGCGGCGACTAAGACAGGATTACCGGATGCAATTCACGTCTTTCGTCCCCAGTCGTTCAATTTATTCCAGGAGGTGGGACAACAATTAGAGATTAAGGTAGAAGCCACACGACGTACTCCAACCTTAAAGCAACGATTACAGGAAAGAAGGTTAGATTATCAACAGCACCAGAATTACACCGGGGAAGCGTACAACCCCCTTAGCTTAGACAAACCGCCACCTGTACCCTTACCAGAAAATCTCTGGGGTGATCGCTGGCGATTTGCTAGTATTCCCGCAGGGGATATTGAGGAAGGGTTTGCCCAACGCCCGATTCCGATTGTACAGATGCCAAATGAACTCTTACCTTTCCAATTAGGTTTAGCCTCAACGGTAGCTGTTCCCGGAGTCGTGATTGATGGGGGACGCCAGTCGATGCCATTGGCGCGTTGGCTGCAAGATGTGCAACCTGTCGCACTTAATTATATTCCAGGTGCGCCGGATGGGTTAATTTTAGAAGCCGGATTAGTGGAACGCTGGGTGATGGCAACATTTGAGGATGAAGAGGTAGCGACGGCGGCGAGGTTGTATGAACAGCGCAAGCAAACGAGTCAGGGATTACATTTTTTATTGGTGCAACCGGATGATTCGGGAATGACGTATACCGGATGTTGGTTATTGATGGCTGATTAATTTGGTCATTCGCCTTATGTGATTGGTTATTGGTTATTTATTAGACATCTTTAACCTTGATCAAGGGCGGGTTTTGTTGAAAGGTTATCCGTAGGTATCCAAATTAAATGGCTAAACCCGCCCCTACAGTTGGTTTTCATTCTTAGACCAAACTTATTTATCCGATTCATTCTGTTTACGCTCTTTGAGAAAGTATGTGGTCATTTCTCCCTTACCTTTAACATGAATTGAACCGCGTTCTTGAAAAACGTATTTATCCTTTAAATATTCATACGTGGCATCGGAAACCTGAATATAACCCGGAAGACCATGGGATTCCATACGACTGGCGATATTAACTGTATCGCCCCACAAATCATAAATAAACTTTTTCAAGCCAATCACGCCAGCGACTACGGGACCACTGTGAATGCCAATACGCATCATGAAAGCGTGTCCTTGTTGGGCATTAACCGCATCAATTTCCCCTTGCATATCCAGGGCAAATTCGGCAACGGCTTCAGCGTGATCTCGACGCGGTAAGGGTAATCCGCCGACAACCATGTAGGAATCACCAATGGTTTTAATTTTTTCTAAGCCATGGAGTTCTACTAAACGGTCAAATCGTGAGAAAATCTCATTCAGGAGATTGACCAGTTCGGTGGGTGAGATTTCTCCTGATAGGCGAGTAAAGTCCACAATATCAGAAAAGAGAACCGTTGCTTCTTCAAAGCTATCGGCAATGGTATCCGAGTCTGTTTGCAGGCGTTTGGCAATAGATGCTGGCAAGATATTCAGAAGGAGATTTTCTGCCTTTTCTCGTTCAGTAACCAGGTTTTTGGTAGAAGACTCTAAGGCGTCTAACATCGAATTTATTGTTTGTGCCAGGTGGGTTAATTCATCATTCCCCTTGGCGCTAACTCGTAGCGATAGGTCATTACTTGTGCCAACTTCCTGTACGTTTGTACTCAGTCTAGCTAGGCGAGACAGTACCATTTTTTCCAATAGGAAAAGAGTCCCGACACTAAAAAGAATCCCTAAACCCAAGAGAGATAAAATAAGATAACGTAGACTAATGCGACCTTGTTGATAGATTTCTCGTGGGATATCGATTTGGACGAGTAAGGCGGGTTGACCATAGATATCACGGAGGAGGGTATAGCCTGCGATCGCCTCCCGACTTATAATCTGGATTAAGATGGGAGCCTGATTGGGTTGGGACTCCTGTTCAGATAGGCTAGACTGCACAGTCTGCAATTTAGCTGGTAATTGCCTATTATTGAGTCGGTACACCTTAAGATTGAGTTGGGTGAGTTCCGCTAACGCCTCAACACGCTGGTCATTCAGGTAGCGACCCATAATCAAAGACCCTCGTATTGGACCAGTTTCCTCGTTGGTAAGAATGGGATTTGAGGCAATCATTAATAGTCCCTGGGGTAAGAGAATTAAACCTGTAATACTACTACTGGTATCAGGATGCTGTAGTAGAACATTATCGGAATTCAGTTGTTGGATTAAGGGAGTGGGAATTGGAATTTCTTGCTGCTGAGCTAAGTTAAAATGTTTACCAAAAACCAATTCATCTTGGCGGTTAAAGAATAAAACCAGGTTGAGGTTAATATTCGTTAAATTTGTATCTGATAGATTCTCTTGAATATAACTTCGACTGGTATCTTCAATAAACCCATAAGTATCATCCCACTCACCATAATCAGCCGCTAAAACAGCTAAACTATTTAATTCATCGAATAACGCCTCCTGTACCCGCCGCACATTACGATACGCATGTTGTTCCTCGATTTGCGCGAAACTACGGATTAAAATCAGCGATAGACTGGCGTAGAGGACACTGATTAAACCCGCAAGGGTGAGACCAATCAGGAGTAGGGTTTTCTGGCGCAGGCTCATAAGTTCAGCAGGGGAGTGGCGGACAAGGGATAAGCTAGGGGAGATGTGAGCTGGTCAGTTATTTCTGCCATGCTGCATGAGGGAGTCGTTCTTTCTCCCTACAAAGTAAAGTACAACAATTCAAGGCGATAAAGGAAGAAATTCCGGTAAGGCGTCAGGATTCACTTTATTTCCGTCACGCTGAATCCATTAGGGGTAGGTTACTACAGACATCTGATTAAAAGCTTATTTACTGGCTGAAGTATCCACCTAACCCAGGCGATTAATTCGAGTCAAATGGAGGATGTCTATTGCTTAAGACATATTTTTTTAGGTTGACTCTTGATTCAATTCAAAACAATCTCTACAGTAGTTTCTATCTTTAGGTTAAGGTAGGATTCAATTTTATTGATTACTGTGGTATTTAAGCTCAGTTGATTGATAACTGGGCAGACAGGTTTTGACTCTATAGCTATACTCAAAAAAATTATGTTTTTCCACAAAAAGGAAACCATTCAACCCGTTAATATCGAGACAGCACATCCTCAATTTGCCCAACTCTTGTTAGAACAATTCGGTGGCGCTACAGGTGAACTCACTGCTGCTCTACAGTACTGGGTGCAGTCTTTTCACTGTGAAAATCCCTCCATTCGGAATATGCTGCAAGATATCGCGGTTGAGGAATTTAGCCATTTAGAGATGATTGGCAAACTAATTGAATCTCACACCAAAAATGTTGACCAGACTGATGCGTATAAAAGTACGCTCTTTGCAGTACGGGGAATGGGTCCTCATTTCTTAGATAGTCAAGGCTCTGCTTGGACGGCTACCTATATTAATGAAGGTGGCGATATTGTCCGCGACTTACGAGCAAATATAGGCGCAGAAGCAGGCGCTCGTCAAACCTACGAATCACTAATTAAACTAGCACCTGATCCGGGGACAAAAGAGACGCTAGTACAGTTACTTACCCGCGAAATTTCCCACACTAAGATGTTTATGAATGCGTTAGATTCTATGGGTAAACTCACTGATCCCATGTTTGGCAATATCGAACCTGATAGCACTGTTGATCTGTACTATAATTTATCAACAGAGTCAGACGACAACCCTCAACAAGGTGATAAGCCGTGGAATTCTGCACCTGACTTTAAGTATGTAGTTAACCCCACAGCTAGTCATTCTTAGAGACAATTGAGTCAGGTTTCGAGTAGCTTGACGTCGCTGCTAAAATGGTGAATATTTGGGTTGGGTTTATACCAGTAAACCAACCTAAATATTCCCTGTCTGGCTGAATAATTCCACTATGGCAGAGGGTAATGCTATATTGTTTGCGTTTCATTCGATTACAGCATCAATTATCTCGCAACGGGTAATGAAACAGTAACAATAGTTTGCTTATCCGGAACGCTTTCAATGACGAATTCACCCCCATGGAATTGAGTAAAGCGTTTGGCAATGGTTAACCCCAATCCAGAACCTTGTTGATCATAGAGTTTGCGCTCAAACTGCATATAGCTTCCCACTTGGGCAATTTGTTCTGCCGTCATTCCTGTCCCTTGATTACTGATTGCCAAAACCAGTCGATTTTTTTTAACCATACTGGTGACAGTAACAGGTGTGCCATCGGGGGAAAATTTAAAAGTGTTATCGACAAGTTCAAAAACTAACTTCTGAAGTCGAGGTGCTGCCATTTGTACAGCCGTATCGGTTAAATTTAGTAGTAGGTCAGATTCTCGATTGAACTCTCGCGCCTTGGCAATCGCTTGAGCGGAAATAATTGCTGATGAAAATCGCGTTTGATAGGTTTGAAAGGTTCGACGCCGTGCACTGGAGGTTTCGGCTAATTCTAATTCAGCATAAAGTAAAAAGTTTTGAATCGACCGAGATAATTGCTGTCCAGACGCTTGAATGTCTTCGATCATCGATCTGACAGGTGCGGCTTCAATATAGTCCGCCAGCAGTGTCTGTGATGTACCCACGATACTATTTAGGGGAGTTTGCAGTTCTCTTGGTAAAGCCGAGGTGATATTACTGCGTAGCTCATCCAACTTGGCTTCAGACTGCTGCTGAATTGCCATCTGCTTTGACAAACGAGTCGCGATCGCGCTAAGAAGTTCTTTAGCGGTAAATGGTTTGGTCAGATAGTCATCGGAACCAAGTTCCATTCCTTGTCGCCAGTCATCTCGGCTGGCTTTAGCGGTGAGGAAGATGAAGGGAATCGTCTGTGTGGCTGGATTAGAGCGCAAGGCGGTTAACACCTCGTAGCCATCTAATTCTGGCATCATCACATCACAAACAATTAAATCGGGTAATTGTTGGGTCGCGAGTTGGATACCTGCTAATCCATTGTCTGACTCAGTGACCTGAAAATTGTTGGCTTCGAGCAACTCTAGAATATTGTCTCGAACGGATAATTCATCTTCAATTACTAAAATTTTCGTCATAAGGTTCTGGCGGATGCCCAGCTATTTCGTTCTTGTATCCTAGCTGTTTATTTTTTAGCCATTCCAGGGAAATTTTACGGATATCAACTTAACCCCAATTAATTCATTTCAGTAAATTTACGGAGGTTATAGCAACAAACAATAAGTTGCCATGCATTTAAATTGGGTATAGGCAGGTGAATAAGTCTTGTGGTGAGGATAGGGAACAAGGAACAGGGAAAAGGGAACAGGTAAGGTAGAGTTTTTAGTTAACTTCCTCATCACCTCATCTCCCCTATCTTCCCCAGCTTCCCCTGCTTCCCCAGCTCCCCCAGCTCCCCCAACTCCTCTCTTTACAAGGCTTGACGGCGTAGAAACAGCAGCAGATTATTACTCACCTTCTCAGACCAATGATCTTGCGGATAATGTCCGGCTTCTTCTAGTTCTACCAATTCGACATTCTTGATCATTTTGGCAAATTCTTGAACTTGAACCAAGGGAAGCCACGGATCTTTGATCCCCCAAAGAATCAATGTGGGTTGATTCCAGTTGCGAAACCCGGCTTCGATTTCTGCCATAGATGATTTAAGTTGCAGGTTTTTAACCGTCATCAGTAAACTGCGCCCTGCATCAGAACTGCTGAGAAAGGGACGGCGATATACGTCTAAATCTTGATCAGACACGCGATAGCCACTACCGCCTTCTAAAGTGCGATCAACCAACAAGGGATCTTGGGTCAACATATCACCGACCAAGGGTAAGCCCAATTGCTTGATCTTCCACGGTAACTGACTCGCTGATGAGACAGGGGTGTTGAGAATGGCTAACCGTTCAACCTGATCGGGGTAACGCAAAGCGTATTGGAGTCCCACTGAACCCAGAAACCCTTGGACAACCAGATAAAATCGCTCGATTTGCAGATGTTGGATAAATTCTGCTAAGGCTTTAATAAAAGCATCTGGCGTATAGGCAAACTTACGACGGTCTGGTTTAGCTGAGAAACCCGCACCAATCCAGTCTGGCGCGATCGCACGGAATCCTTTTTCGGCTAAATCGGGCATCAGCGCTGACCATGAGTAACTCTGGGATGGCAAACCATGAAGCAGTAGAACAGGGGGTTGTGTGCTGGGATTAACCGGAGTGGCTTCCCGATAAAACCACTGTAGCGACCCGACCTGAATTGAGTTTTCCTGAATGGACACGCTTTTTTTCCTACACCTTGACCGTGCTTTGAGCTTACCGCCCTGTAGACGTTTGAGCAAGTTTTCCTGGTAATTTCCGATCTCCGGGAATTGTCAACAAATCACAACATATCCCCTGTCTGCTAAACAGATAGCCAACAGACTCGCTAATTGTAATAAATAATGAAGCAATCTTGTAAATAAGCGTTAACCATAGGAGATTTAATCATGAATGCTGCCGAACAAGCCAAGGGTTTAGAGGTAACCACCAAAATTGCCGCCATAGTCAACTTGTTTAAGTCCCAGTTTCCCGATGCTAAGGCGGACTTGAAACCCTGGCAAAATGACCCAGATACCCGCAATCTAGTTGATCCCGACTCAATCGATATCGGTTTTCACTTTCCTGGGTGGAGTAGAAAGTTACAAAGCCGCAGCATCTTACTACAAATTCGGTTTTACCAAGATCCTTTAGAACAGTCTCATCGCTTGATCGGCTTAGATGCCGCAGGATTTAATCATCAAGGAGAAGCTTGGCGACTTTCGACGGTTGAGAACTGGCAATGTGTCGGTAATTATCAGCCTGCGCCGGAGGTGAGTGATAAGCTTAAACAGTTCTGCCGACAAGTTTTTGAGTTATTTAGGTAATAAACTACCCAGGTTTGGATGGTGGCTGAAACCTGGGTTTTCAGTAGCCCTGAAGTGGAATCGGGTGTCGGCTGGCAAAGTGAGAAGACACCAAACACCATCACACACAAACAGTGGGGAAACGACATGTCGTTTCCCCACAGATGGTAGTTCAAATTAACCAACAAACGCCAGACGCGGCTCAGAGACACCTGCGGGTTCTTGCCCCTTCAGGGAAGCTAGCATCGTATCTGCATCAGAAACTTCAAAGGGGTCATCTGGGCAGTTGTCGCTATAACCAGGTTCTGCAAAGAATTTTTCAATCTTGCCGTCGTTCACCAGCATCGAATAGCGCCAGGAACGCATCCCGAAACCGAGGTTGGACTTATCGACTAGCATTCCCATCTTGCGGGTAAACTCGCCATTACCATCCGGAAGCAAGAACACCTTCTCAGCACCTTGCTGCTTACCCCACTGGAACATAACAAACGCATCATTCACCGACAGGCAAATGATTTCATCCACACCCTGTGCCTTGAACTCATCATAGAGTTCTTCATAGCGAGGCAGGTGGTTGGACGAACAAGTGGGTGTAAACGCACCCGGTAAGGAAAATACAACAACTTTTTTGCCACCAAAGATTTCCTGCGTTGTCCGATCTTGCCAACGGTAGGGATTTGAACCCCCTACAGACTCATCACGCACGCGAGTCTTGAACACAGCGTCGGGTACACGATCAATAACAGCCATATTTACCTCGTTTTACAGACGACTAGATTTTTGTTTGCTTTAGCTATATCTAACTATAACTCAGAATAATTCTGATTTAAGAATGAGTCAATAGTAATAAATACTTATTTTTCAGTCTAGCTGCTAGACAAGTATACCTCCTAAATAAAGAGTGTTATAATTAAAGAACTGCTGATGAAAACGGTAAATCCCATGCAGAAGCAAGCAGAAAACCTGATTAAAGTCTTGAAATCCAAGGGGTTGAGGGTTACCCCACAGCGATTTTCTGTCTATGCCAATCTGCTGACTCGTTTTGATCACCCGACGGCAGATCAAATCCTCAGCGATCTCAATCACCAAGCGCCAACGTCTTCCCAGGCGACGGTATACAGTGCGCTACAAGCCCTGCGGGAAGTGGGACTGGTGCGGGAAGTTTTATTAGAGGAAGGTGTCTGTCGTTACGATGCGAATGTCGATCGCCACCATCATTTTCGTTGTCGCTGTTGCGGTGCGATTAAAGATATTCCTTGGGATACATTTGAAAGCGTTGACTTGAACCGCCTACCTTCTGGTATGCAGGGTGAAAGCTATGAGGTGACGGTGCATGGAGTCTGCGATCGCTGTCAATGATTTGTCATTTGTCCTTTGTCATTCGTCCTTTGTCGCGGAGATGGGGGAGTTCTCAGTTGAATCAAAATCACAATTGGATCGGGGCGGGTTTAGTTCCATTTGGGTGAAGTCATAAACGATAGTTGTGAAACCCGCCCCTACACAAGTGCGCTACGATGGG
>NZ_JBKHHI010000236.1:0-10130 GCF_046539235.1 Coleofasciculus sp. | reverse complement strand
TTGATTCTGTCAAGATGTGATTCTGATAAAGTTAGATGTTAGCGTAGTGGAGCTAGTCCCTATTTTTCCACTCAGTCATAGGATCGCAGTAGGATCAAGCTGAATAAAGAAAGATGATAGAACACGACCTGAATGGCGATCGCTCCTTAGTTTTAGAAACAGCATGGCAGCGATATGCCCAGCTTAAAACCCAAGCTGCAATCACTTATAGACAATATTTGAGTCTTCGGGGTGGATCAATTTTGCTCAGTGCGATCGCCACATTCCTAGCGGTGGTTATCGCCAGTACAGATAGGCAACTCATCGCCGCCCCACCGGGACGAATCTTAATCATCGGTTTAGTTTTAGTTCCGATTATCAATGTGATCGTTTTGGCGATTAGTCGCAACCTGCAACAAGGACAGTATTGGCAAATTCTCAATGCTGGTGCTGAGGAAATTCGCAAAACGATCTATCTGTATCGGACATTGCTACCCGGACAAGAGAATCGTCATCAATGGTTGAATGAAAGAGTTACAGCGATTCAACGCCAGGTCTTTGATAGTATTGGCAGTGATTTAGTGCTGCAACCTTATACAGGGAATCTTCCCCCGGATACGATGGGCGAATACCCAAGTCGTGATCCGGGTTTTAGTGATTTACTGCCCCCAGATTACTTGAATTATCGCTTAGAAGCGCAACTGCAACGATATAGCCAAGAACTCGCCCAACTCAATACCACTCGCACTCGCTTACAAGTTGCCATGTTTAGCTTGGCTGGATTGAGTGCATTGTTACCCGTTTTAGGCGTGAGTGTCGGCGTCTGGGTGGCGTTTACCCTATTTTTGGCAACCGGATTTAGCCTGTGGTTAGAACTAGGACGAATCGACGATCGCGTGAATGCGAATAACCAGCTCATTTTAGCTCTCAACATGATTCGCGATCGCTGGCAAAGTTTAACCGCCAAAGAGCGGACGGGTGAGGAATTTTTTCAGCTCGTGCTGGCGACAGAAAATACAATCTGGAACTACTATAGTCAACCCATTTCCGAACGGCGTCAAATTGCCACCCCCTTGCTGGAGCCGAGTGATGATTTACTCACAGAAGCGCTCAAACATCCCGCGCCAAAAATTATTGAACCCGTTGTCGAACTCCCCGAAGAATCGAACAAAGTTGAAACCCTAGCCGTTGCCGCCCAAACCCCCAAAGAAGCGGTCACATTGGAGGTAATCAAAAAAGCTGAAGAACCGGCTCAGGCGCCGCCGAAAAAGGGATTACCTCATGCCTTTGTGGTGATGCCCTTTGGACGAAAAAAAGGACCCGATGGGCTTTGGATTGACTTTAACAGTATTTATCTAAACTTAATTAAGCCAGCGTTAGAAGAGGCAGGATTTGAGTCATTTCGTGCCGATGAAGAACAGGTTAGCGGCGATATTTTGACGGATATGTTTCAGGAGCTATTGCTCGCTGACCTAGTTCTGGCAGATTTAAGCATTGATAATGCCAACGTATTTTACGAGTTAGGCATTCGCCACGCCCTGCGTAAGCGCGGCTTGATTCACATCCAATGTGGTCGCTCTTACATGCCTTACGATATTTTCAATGTGCGAACACTGCCTTATCACTGTGATGATAGCGGTTGTCCTGACCCAGAGTATTTGCACAAAGACAAGCAGGCGATCGTGAAAATGGCGCGTGCCACCTGGGAGTCGGATCAAAACCGCATTCATAGCCCAATTTTCAGTATTTTAACCGGACTGGATGAACCCGATCGCAAGTCCTTACAAACCCCCCTAGCAACCGGATACTGGCAGGAATACAAAGAATGGCAAGAGCGGGTGGTGCTTGCCCAGCGACAAAAGCGGATTGGGGATGTCTTGTTATTAACCGAAGAGGTAAGTAATCCCCTAATTAAAGAAGAAGCCTTGGCGGAAGCAGGGAAAGCCCTAAAAAATCTAGGAAATCATGCCCTAGCGCTCAAAGAATATCGCCAAGGCTTGAAAATCAATTCCAAAAATTCTGAGTTTCGCAAAGAAGAAGCCTTTCACCTCAGCCGCTTAAAGCAATTTGATGAAGGGATTGTCAAATTAGAGTCATTGCTCCAAGATGAGCCCAAAAATATAGATGCACTCTGTTACTTAGCTCGCATTTACAAAGAAATGTGGCGCAATGAATGGAAAGAAATCTCAGATCAGCCGGAGCGGTTGAGTGCTGCCTATGATGCCGTTCACTTACTCAAAAAAGCCGTTGATACCTATCTCAAAGCCTATCGCCTGGATCAGAATCACTATTATGCTGGGATTAATGCCTTAACCTTATTAGTCCTTCTCGATCATTTAGTCCAACATTGTGATATCGATAGTGATGCCGAAGGAGAAGCCCTGCGGCAACAGTTGCCAAATCTCAAAGGGGCGGTTCAATTCTGCCTAGAAAGTGCAGTTAAAACCAATGAAAATGATGCCTGGGCGTATGTTTCCTTAGGAGATTTAGCGGTATTGGCAGCCGACGAGCCGAAACAGGTAACGCGAGCCTATAAAAAGGCGCTAACGCTACTTTGGAACCATAAATTTGCCCTAGAAGCCACCCTGGCTCAACTGGAACTGTTGGCGGCGCTTTCTTGCCGCCCGGAGTATGTACAAGCAGGACAAGTGGTAATCCAAGGGGAACTCGACCGACTGAACAATCAAACGGCAATAACGGCGGATGAGAGCGAACCAGAACCCACACAAGTTATCCTCTTTTCCGGTCACATGATTGATAGTCCGACAAGGGAGCAACCGCGTTTTCCCGCCGCCATGGAAAATGAGGCGCGGCAAAAAATTGAGGAAGCTTTGGATAAGTTAAATCCCAGTACCAATTGCTTGGCAATTGCTCCCGGTGCGGCTTGTGGCGGTGATATTTTGTTTATCGAAGCCTGCTTAAAGCGGAATATGAAGGTGGAGGTGTTTCTGCCCTTTGCTCCGGCTCAGTTTATTCTCGAATCTGTTAGTTTTGCTGGGGATAACTGGGTATCCCGTTTCTATACAATTCAGAATCATCCCAATGTGTCATTTAATCTGCAACCAGACCGATTGGGAGCAGTGCCGATAGGGGATAATGCCTTCGAGCGCAATAATCGCTGGGCGTTGTATTCCACCTTAATGTATGGCATTGATCGCGTGCGACTGATTGTGCTGTGGAACGGTAAAGGCGGTGACGCGCCAGGGGGTACAGGTGACATGGTTCACCAAGTACGCCACTTGGGAGGCGTGGTTGAACATATTGATACCACCAAATTTGACTACTGGAACACGAGGACGGAAGTATTAGCCAGTTAAATAAATGTAGAGACGCGCCATGGCGCGTCTCTACAGGTTGATTTTCCGACCATCTTGAGCAAGAATCAGGTTCACCCCTGCTGTTTTGGCAGAAAGAGAATTGAAAAAATTAGTGCGACTTGTTCGTGAAATAACCAAACAACTGGGAATACTAGAGAGAGGAAAAAGGCGTGAAGCTCAGGTTAACCCGTGCACTGGAGTAACCCATCCTTGTTGCTCTTAAGGATTGACGTGGCTTACTCTTAAGATCATTGTCCTCGATGACAAGGTTAAACTGATGGTTAAAATATTCTCTCTCTAGAGTCAATTCAATGAAAAACTCCTGTACTTTAACCTTTAACAATAACCTCTCCGCCCATGTTGTTCAAGTCCACAGTCCCACCGCATTGACGGCGGCGTTGCAGCAGCTTGGTCTTGACCAACCCCGTCCGACTCTAGCCCTCGTAGGTGGGGCGAGTAAGATTAGTGAGTCTGACGAAAATGATTTGCGGCGTATTTTTCTGGAAGTGATTGCGCCTCTAGCTGAACAACTGGGAGTGGTGGTTGTCGATGGGGGGACGGATGCGGGGATTATGCAATTTATTGGTCAAGCGCGGACAAGGATTCGTGGCACATTCCCATTAATTGGTGTCGCCGCGATTGGTACAGTTATGCTTCCTGGTGTTAAAAGCATGAATGCTGATGCGGCGATGCTAGAGCCAAATCACACCCACTTTGTCTTAGTTCCAGGCTGCAATTGGGGAGATGAATCCCCCTGGTTATCTGAGATTGGTAGTCATTTAGCTAAGGGGTTACCTTCGGTGACGATTGTGGTGAATGGTGGTGAGATTACCTGGCAGGATGTGGCGCAAAGTGTGAAAGCCCAGCGACCTGCGATTGTCTTAGCCGGGAGTGGACGAACGGCTGATAAATTGGCAGCCGCGTTGCAGGGAGAGGTAACCGATGAACGAGCCACAGATTTAGTGGCATCTGGACTTTTGCACGCTATTGATATGAGTAAAGATGCAGCAGCACTGGCTCATCTAATTGGGCAGATGCTTTCGGAACCTGCGGATGCGTTGCCGGGATAAATTGCCTTCAAATAAGGGGGGAAGAAGCGTTGGCATTGACTTGGTGAAATCGGAGGTTTTAGAGTAAGTGTAATTCGGAGATTGATGCTAATTTATTTTTTTTTATGACATAATAAAAATTAAGGTCAATAACTGCCACTCCTTTCGGTTTTCGTTCTGTTTGTTCAAGCCGAAAAAGCGGGACAGACCTACAGGGGTTGGGTTGGTGGATATATCCAAACAGCCAAGTCGAAAAAAGTATCAGTTGATCCGGTTTGAGTGTTGCATAAAGCGTTTGTGGCTCAAACTAAATTATTCATTGGGTCATTTCATAATGTCTTAAGCCCACTCTTGTTGTATAGACTATTGCAGATCAAGGCATAGAACGTGGCAAAAAAGAACTCTTACAGTCAATATCTTAGGCAACACCTGAGTAACTTAATCGAGCAGACGGACTTGCCCACCTTGAAAAAGGACTTTATGAAAGCCCGGTGGTTGGATCAAGTGCTGTGGCTGGAAGGACGGGCAACCAAGGAACGCGATCGCCATCACTCTTTGAGGTTACTAACGATTATCGGCGGTGTTATTGTTCCCGCCATGGTGGGATTCAAAAGCCCGAATCCTAAGATCCAGGAAATAGTCGGCTGGAGTGCGTTTGGGTTGAGTCAAGCGGTAGCCGTTTCCGCCGCTGTGGAAGAATTTTTCGCTCATGGGGAAAAATATAAGCAATTCCGCAATACAGCCGAAAATATGAAAATTGAGGGCTGGCAATTCCTGCAAATGGCGGGACCCTACAGCCAGTTTGAATCTCACGACGATGCTTATGCCACCTTTGCCTATCACGTTGAGCAGCTGATTCAGAAAGACGTGCAGGGTTTCGTCACTCAGTTTGAAGAAAAAGGACAGAGCCAAGAAAAGACAGCCGCAACCGTGGCTCAAAATGCCGAGTTAGCTCTGAACAATCTCAACGAGCAAATGGAGTATCAGGAGCAATTGCGGCGACTCGAAGCGGAGAAACGCCGCTGGCGAGAAGAGAAAGAGCGTTTGGAACATGAGCGTTCAGCGCCGCCGGAACCGGCGGAAAACAATGGGGAAGACGTCCAGACTACCCCGGTTACTCTCGAAGACTTGCCCCCGCTAGGTGTCGCCGCAATGGCTTGGTTTGAAGAAGAAGAACCCGAAGAACCCAAAAAACAAGTATCGATGAATGGTCAGGGAAATAGTGAGCCAGCTAAACCCGCCGTACCGCAACTGATTACACCCGAACAAGCGTCCAAAATAATGGATTGTCCCCTCGCCGATAGCCAGAAATATTTACCTGGGGTATTGGAGGCGCTTCAGGACTACGACATTTTGGATAAGCAGGTGTTAATTGGTTTACTGGCAACGGTGCGAGTGGAAACCAACGGGTTTAAGCCCATTAATGAGTTTGGTGGACCAAAATATTTTACCAAACATTATGAAGGACGCCGGGATTTAGGGAATGTGAAGCCAGGGGATGGGGCAAAGTATCACGGTAGAGGTTACATTCAGATTACGGGGAGAGCCAATTATCGCACTTATGGGCAAAAATTGGGTGTGGATTTGGAGAATAATCCTGAATTAGCTCTAGACCCGGAAATTTCTGCTAAGATACTAGCTTGTTACTTCAAAGATAGAGGGGTCGCCACTGCTGCAAAAGTGGGAGATTGGCGTAAAGTCAGAAAATTGGTGAATGGCGGCTATAACGGGTGGGATGTTTTTTCTAAATATGTTGAGAAAGGTAAGGCGGTAATTGGTTAAGGTATGGAACCCACAGAAGAAGTTTTTTTTCAAGTTCAGGAACTCAAGGAAGCGATTCAGGAGCTTAAAGAACAGATTAAAGAAATGCAAACGATGCATGAGGTGCAACAAGAGTCAATTACGTCTTTAATTGCTTTATCTCAGAAGCAGACGACTGTGATTGAGCAGCAAACCTCTGTGATTCAACAGTTAGTCAGTCGGTAAGGGAACAAAAGATTAAATTTAATTAAATGCAAGACTTAATGTATTGACAATCCGGAGAGTCCTATGTGTCCTAATATCCTTGGCGGTTGCTATATCTCAATCTAAATGCCGAACAGCTTAAAGGCGGATTTGGTATGATTTACCGTTCAACAGCCCCTAACGCTTTTAGGGTGGCTTTCTGCGCGTCCGTTAACCCTCGAGTCCCCCTAATGTTCATCCCCTCGTAAAGCCGATCCGCACGTAGGGTTTTGAGGCACTCACCAGTATTAATATCCCAGATTTTAATCGTTTCATCTTGACTACTACTAATCACAGTAAAACCATCTGGACTCCACGTCAAAGAATAAACCCAACTTGTGTGACCGGACAACACTTTTATCGCTTCCCAGGTTTGGGTATCCCATAAGCGAACCGAGAAGTCATGATTACCACTCGCCAGAATCCGACCCTGCGGACTCCAGGCGACAACCCATACCCCACCCGCATCGCTGTGCCAGGTTTTCAGACATTCACCTGTACTCACATCCCACAAGCGAATGGTTTGGTCATGACTGCCACTGGCAAGCGTCCGACTATCCGGACTCCACGCCACAGAACAGATCCAACCCGTATGACCCTGCAATAGTTTCCCGCATTGACCGCTATTGACATCCCACAACCGAATCGAGAAATCAAAACTACCCGTAGCCAGTATTCGACTATCTGGACTCCATGCCACCGTCCAAACCCAACTGGTGTGACCCTGCAACACTGAACGGCAAACCCCGGTTTGGGCATCCCATAACCGCACTGACAAGTCATGACTGCCACTAGCAATAGTACGACCATCGGGACTCCAAACTAATGTCCAAATGCTACCAGTGTGACCGGGTAACGCCAAGAGACATTGACCACTCTCCACATCCCACAAGCGCACGCAGGCGTCGAGACTACCCGTCGCCAGTTTACGACCATCGGGACTCCAAGTGACGCCTCGTACCCCATTGGTGTGACCGGACAAAACCTTGAGGCATTGACCGCTACGGATATCCCACAACCGCGCCAAAAAGTCGTCACTACCACTCGCCAAGAACTCACCATCGGGACTGACAGCAACCGACCAGATCGAACTGGTGTAACCATGCAACACTTTTAGGCATTGACCATCACGGACATCCCACAAGCGAAGGGTTTGGTCATGACTAGCGCTGGCAATCATGCGACTATCGGGACTCCAGGCAACTGACCAGATTCGTTCAGTGTGACCCTGTAGAATCTTAAGGCAGCGACGATTACGAATATCCCACAAGCGCACAATTGGCTCAAAACCACTACTGGCGAGGAGATGACCATCGGGACTCCAGGCGACTGAGCGAATCCACTCGGTGTGACCTGGGAAAATATGGAGACAGTGACCCTCACAGACATCCCACAAGCGCACAGTTTTGTCATCACTGCCACTGGCAATAGTACGACCATCGGGACTCCATGCCAAAGATCGTACCTCATCAGTGTGACCGTGAAAGGCTTTAATACACCGACCCTTACCCACATCCCACAGGCGCACCATGGCGTCAAGACCACCACTGGCAAGAGTTTGACCATCCCGACTCCACGCCACTGACCAGATCCGACTCGTTTGACCCTCTAGCGCCTTGATACACTGACCCTTACCCACATCCCACAAGCGCACCATGGCGTCAAGACCACCACTGGCTAAGGTTTGACCATCGGGACTGAAGGCAACCGCCCAAACTCCATTGGCATGACCGTGAAACGCCTTGAGACATTGACCCTCACGCACATCCCATAAGCGCACGGTTTGGTCATCACTACAACTTGCCAGGGTTTGACCATCGGGACTGAAGCTGACTCCCCAGACCCAACCCTGATGCCCTTTCAATGTCAACAGTTGTTTGCCATCTGCCACTTGCCACAAACGCACGTTCCCATCTACATCCCCTGTCGCCACCTGTTTTCCATCGGGACTAAATGCTACTACCAGTACGCCACTTAAGGTTTCTGAGAAAACTGATTTACTTAAATCGGCATTTTGGAAGTTAACATTATACAAATTCCGGCGACGTAGGTCAGCTTGCCAAATCGTTAGATTAGAAAAATTATAGTTGGTTAAATTAATGTGGAGTTGATGCAAGAGGTTAATTAAATTTCCGCCACAATAGCCGGCTAATGCCGAAAAATTTTCTCGGAGTTGGGTTGAAATACCAGCGAGTTTCGCTTCTAATGTTTTGGGGGATTTAAAGGTTTGGTTAAGTCTCTGGACAAGGGGGTCTAGAATCAGACGGATTTGACTGGCTCTGACATAATCTTTGGCGGTGACTTTGACGAGAGCGTGACTGATTAATACGTCAGGGTTTTCTGTGGCAATTTCGTCATAACAGCAATCAATTAATCGCTCGGTCACGTATTCCATAACGACAGGTTGTTGGGTGTAACGAAACGATAAATTTTCTTGGGGTAGGCGCGTCGCTTTCTCAATTAGCGATCGCCCCCACAGACTTTCTAAGGCTTCCATTAAATTTGACCGAGATACTCCAGGCACGATGTCGTCTTGGAGTTCGGCGATGGTTGTCCCTTCCCGATTAATTCCTAACCAGTACATAATAGTTTTTTCTAGGGACGGGAGGCGGTCAAACTGTTGCTCAAGCAAGCGGCGAATACTATTGAATACAACGGTATCTTCGGCTAAAAAGGCTTCAATTTCACCGTCAAATAGGGCTTTAATCGAGGTGGCAACAATTTTGATAGCAAGGGGGTTATTGTCGTAGCGATCGCACAACTGTTGTTGATAGGTTGGTTGTCCCACTAACCCTTTATCTTGCAGCAATGCGATCGCGATATCCTGAGAACCACTCAAGCGCAGGGAACGCACGGGCAGTTTGTCTCCCTCACTGGCGGTAATAATAGCTGGCTTTTCCCGACTGGTGAAGATGACGCAACTTTGATGTGCGGTTTCGCCAATGGCTCTAAGCAGGTTTTCATAGTCCTCATAACCGGGACGAAATTGTCCTGCTTGAGCCGCTTCTAAAATGGTTTCCATGTTATCTAAAATCAACAGACAATGGGAAGTCCGCAGGTAATGCAGCAGGCGTCCCAATTCCGGTTTAGTTTCCTGCTGGTTAGAAATAAAGGACAGTAAGTCACCCAGCAGGGTTTCTAGGGGTGGGGCGTTGCGTAGACTTCGCCAAATCACATAGTCAAACTCATGCTGTACCTGTTGAGCCACCTTGGCGGTGAGTGTGGTTTTGCCAATTCCGCCGATGCCTAATACCCCAATCAGGCGACACCGATTGGTGACAACCGCTTGCACTAACGTTGCCCGTTCTTGGCGGCGTCCATAGAATACACAGACATCAGCCGCTTCTTCCCAGTCGATGGAATTGGGAATTAAATTCACTTGAGATTCCTTGCTCCCAGACGTGGTATGTAGAGACGTTGCATGCAACGTCTCTACATCGGGTTGTGAACCTTGGCTTTGCCGTCGCCACTGGCGTTCTAGAACGGAGCGAACATTGGTTTTACTGACTTTTTCATTCAAGGCTTCACTGAGCATTTTCCATAACTTCGGACCCACATCTCGCTTCAAGTAGCTGGTAGAGTAACGGGCTTCTGCGGCGATTTCTTCGTAGTTTTTTCTCTGCCAGGAGTATTGCAGGATCGCAATTTCTACGGGGGACAACCGTCGTCCTGTTGTCACAAAGATTGCTTCATCAGCAATGGCAAGTCCATCTTCAAACTTCATGATTCACCCTTGGCGTGGAACTGGATTGGCGAAATTTACTGAACTTTAGCAGAACTT
>NZ_JBKHHI010000235.1:0-10205 GCF_046539235.1 Coleofasciculus sp. | reverse complement strand
TTAACTCACATATAGGAGTTATCTCACTTTTATTGCCGTAGCTCTCCGTTACATAGAGCAGCCACACCTTATGTATTGGTTAAGGTGGGTTACGCTACGATAACACACCATACCTATAGAGCCTTTGCGTAAGTCCTAATAGAGCAAAAGCGAAAAACCTGACCCACAAAAATTGTCACAGGATTATGATCTAATGATTTGAGCGAATGCCACTATAAAACTAGACCTTGAGGCTTAGTGACCATCAACCATGAGTACCAAACGCTTGCCTATTGCTATATCGGGAATCCTTGCTACTGTGACTGCGATTGGTGCTACGACTCTCCACGCGATCGCACCGATTGACTGGCTGCATCTCCGGCTAGGCTCAACAGTGGCGGTGGCTCAAGATATTGATGAACAAATTAATATTCAGGTTTATCAACAAGCTAGTCCGGCAGTGGTTTCCATTGATACAGTAGAAGGTACAGGCAGTGGCAGTATTATTAGCGCCGATGGATTAGTCCTCACCAATGCTCACGTTGTCGCAGGTTCCCCGACGGTTACGGTAACGCTAGCGGATGGCAGACGCCTGAGCGCGGATGTGGTGGCGTTTGGGGATAATGTAGACTTAGCGGTTCTCAAAATTCGCACTCCTAGCAATTTACCGACGATTTCTCTGGCTCCTCGTCCCGTGCAAGTTGGACAACGGGCATTTGCCATTGGCAATCCGTTTGGCAGGTTTCAAGGCACGTTTACAGTCGGGATTGTTAGCCGTATTGACCAACAAAGGGGCTTAATTCAAACCGATGCCACAATTAATCCAGGAAACTCTGGTGGACCCCTACTAAACTCTCAAGGTGAATTAATTGGGGTGAATACAGCGATTTTAGGCAGTCCTAGCGGCGGGAATTTGGGGATTGGCTTTGCGATTAGCATTGATAGAATTCGCCCGTTTCTGGCGGCTGTACGCGATGGACGTGCGCCCCAAACGGTGCAGCAGCCCAGCCCCTCTCCGACTCACCGCCCCCCCCAACCCTTAGCCCTAAATGGTACAGTGATTCCCGGTCGGCTGGGTCAAGGAAGTCATGTTTTAGCGGACGATAACAGCTTTTTTGACATCTATGCCTTTGAAGGCAGAGCGGGTCAGCGGGTGCAAATTGATATGACCAGTGGGGAAATTGATTCTTATTTAATTTTGCTTGATCCCAATGGTAATGATTTAGCCCAAGATGATGATAGCGGTGGTGGCACCAATGCTCGATTATCGGTGATTTTACCCAGGGATGGGATTTATTTGTTAATGGCAAACGCTTATGAAGCCGGACAAACCGGATCATACAATTTACGGGCGGTGGCGATTGGGGGGAGTTCAGTGACGCAGGATTCTCGTTGGTAGTCAGGGTGTCGGGTGTCGGGTGTTGGGTGTCGGGTGTCCGGTGTCGGGGAGATGGGGAAGCAGGGGGAGCAGGGGAAGATGGAGGAGTTAACTCAAAACGATTACCTGTTTTCTGTTCCCTGTTCCCTAACAAAGAACCAATGACCAATGACCAATGACAAATGACAAATGACGAATAACTAAATCAAACCCAACCAGCCTAATAAACCTTTACCTGTAATCAACTCGATCAGCAATAAAGCCACAAATGCGATCATGGCAAACCGTCCGTTGATTTGTTCGGCGTAAGGTGTCCACCCAAAAGCGGGTTCGGGTTGGTTGGGGGTTTCTGTTGTCGATTTTTCTGGGGTAGGTGTTTGAGATGTCATGATTTTGGTAAAATTTCTTCCTCTGGTGTCTCAGATTTCAAGGTTTGGACAGATTCAATCAGCGATCGCACTTGGGCGGTGTCTTCAGATGCGTCAAATCCTAGGGGGAATTTACCACGGGCGAGCATCCGTAATCCAAGGGGACTTAAACTGAGCATTCCTTTAATATCTCGGAAGAAGTTCGCCACCACTTGGATGCCAAATTTGCGCTCATCAACCCAACCTCCTTGTTTGACCAAATCAATTAAGACTTTGCGATGGCGGATTGAGCGGCTGGCTTGCTTGTCTTTGCGAGTCAGAATTTCTTGTTTAATTTTACCGATTTGATCCATGGGGGCGACATCCATCGGGCAAACGGCGTTACACATTAAACAGCGGGTACATCCCCACACCCCCTTAGTTCCTTGATTGTAGTTTTCCAGGCGACTTTCTATGGCGGTATCGCGAGAATCGGCGACTAGACGTTGGGCTTTGGCGAGGGCGTGAGGACCAACAAATGTGGGATCAACCTCGCGAGCATTACATTCTGAATAACAGGCGCCACACATGATACAATTACCATTCTGATCCAGGCGCGATCGCTCTTGAGGACTTTGTAAAAATTCCCGTTCTGGAATGGTTCGTCCGGCTGTGCTAACGTAGGGTTCAACCGCTTCTAAGTTGTCCCAAAAGCTCCGCATATCCACGACTAAATCCTTAATCACGGGCAAATTACCCAGGGGGGCAATTGTGATTTCCGGAATCTCTGGACGATGATGCTCAGGAATCTGCGCCAATTCATTGCCCACATTTTCTTTACAAGCCAGTGCGGAGCGACCATTGATCCGCATCGCACAGCTACCACAGATTGTGTTGCGGCAATTCTTGCGAAACGCTAACGTTCCATCCTGCTCCCACTTAATCCGATTCAGGCACTCCAGAATCGTCTTTCCTTCCTCCACATCTAACTTGTAAGTCTCGATAGTGGGGGAGGTATTTTGAGTCTGTCGAATGATTTTAAAGGCAACTTGCATAGTGATATGCTCTCTTTGTATCTCAACACCTATATGAAAATTACCACCTTAAGAGGAGTCACAACCAACCCATTGACCATCACCCCCTCATTTCCTGATCGCCCAGAAAGATAGATAGATGAGAAATTTTGCCAGAAGGCACTCGCTCAACTTGTCCGTGAGCATTTAGCCGCGATATTTAGCCAACTGACTACAGTCTAAGACAATCGGCGGTCACTCAGCATTCATCCTTGGGAGTGTTGATTTTCTGCTGATAGATGCTCTCTCCCTTGTGTCTGGTCAAATTTTTCCCAGATGACCTGCCAAATCTCCAGATGGATCACTGATCTGAACATACTTCAGGTTCGATCTTTTGCCACGGAGTCCTATCTTGGTTAAAATTTTAACCTAAGAAGCGGCTTTGGCGTCTCCGGAAAATCCTTATGGCTCAAATTCCTAGAAATTTTAATAAATGATCAAAAAAATCTTGACCAAAACCAGAGATTTAACGATATATTTTTTATATAGCCAAATACACTTGGCAGCATAGGACGTTTACCATCCTGAAAAATAAAGGATAGGCTGTGAAATTATGGCAGAGACACAAGCTAATGCATTAACGGGGAAAGCCTTACTTCAAAAAGTAAAAGAGCTTTCTCACTTGCCTCGGCGAGAAACAGCAAAACGCTGTGGCTATTACTCCGAAAGTAAAACAGGTCAGACCCGCGTCAACTTAACTGATTTTTATGATGCGGTGTTAGCGGCGAAGGGTGTTCCCTTAGATCCAGAGGGAGCAAAAGATGGTCGTGGTCGGGAACCGACGTATCGCGTCAGCGTCCATAAAAATGGTCAGATTGTGATTGGCTCAACCTACACTCAGGAAATGGGATTAAAGCCCGGTGATGAGTTTGAAATTAAACTGGGCTACAAGCATATCCATCTCAAACAGGTGGATCTGGATACATCTGAGGCGTCCGAAGAGGAATTAGAAGCCGCAGGGGTTTGAGGCAGTTCATGCTAAAAAGGATGGGTTATGCAAAGTATCCATCCTTGGCAGCATGAAAGTAGCAGCGCAAAAATTATAGCTCCTCACCGTTTGCCGATCGCGCTTATGGCTATTTTTGATCAGGCAGATAATCCGTGTATTATTTGGCTAATAAGCGCATCGGCGCTGGTAAAAGTCGCGGTTTTTTTTCTGGCTTGGTCTGCGTTGTGGTTGCCTTTAGCCATCGCGATCGCAACCCGACTGAAATGGCATCCTCCTAAACCTTTGGCAGAACAGAAAAAGTTGCCATTTGTCGCTGTTCTTTACCTCATTGCCCCCCTGATTATCTGGGGGGCAACACAGATAGAAGATACATCGTTTCCCGACTATGGCTGGGACTGGACGACGCGGATTTTGATATCCTTAGTCGGGGGATTTGGCGTGGCAATTTTGAGTTTAGGAATCAGCTTTACGGGACAATGGCTAGTAGGCTGGGTGGATTGGCATGGAGAAAATTGGCAGCAATTGACCTGGATTGGACTGCCAATATGTGGAATAGGACTAGGGATTGGATTAATCGAGGAATTGGTGTTTCGCGGGTTCCTTCTGACGGAACTCCAACAGGACTATTCTCTGGCAATAGCGGCGGTAATATCCAGTCTGATTTTTGCTCTATTACATCTGATTTGGGAACAACAACAGACGCTCCCTCAAATTCCTGGATTGTGGCTAATGGGTATGGTATTAGTCCTAGCCCGGTGTGTGAATGGGGGGAGTTTAGGCTTAGCCTGGGGACTTCATGGGGGTTGGATTTGGGGATTAACCTGTCTTCAGGAAGCCAAACTGATTTCTTATACCAGAAAAGGACCGATATGGATAACGGGAATAGGAGATAATCCCTTAGCTGGGATATCTGGTATCGTGTGTTTACTCGGTGTTGCTGCGTTCCTGTGGGGGATTAGTTCTTAGTCATTTGTCATTTGTCATTCGTCCTTTGTCGAAGAGGTATTGCACTCTATCGGGGCGGGTTTAGTGATATCAGGGTGTCAACCAAATGTTAGGGGTAAAACCCGCCCCGACAACAGACGTTCACCTTCTTTGCACAAGGAGGCTCACGCTGTAATATGAGGGATTCAGCGTTACAATTGCTACCTTATCACCCCCTCACCCCCTCACCCCATCTCCCCCATCCCTCTTTCGCCGACCAACGTTTTTGCCAGTGGGAGGTGGGTTCGAGAGTAGAGGCTTGCTGCTCAATTTGCCGCCGTTGCCGAATAATATCAGCCTGATCCGCAAGTTGAGGATCACGATAGGGAATCGCCGCACGGGTTTGCAAATGTTGACGCGATCGCTCTGAGAGAGGGGGTAGAGTAGAAGCGTCAAAACTTGCCACGGTTCCCGGTTGTCGTCCCCCCACAGGGGGTGTCGGACCAATCTTAAATCCAGCCGTTATTAAGCCGCTACGGACAGCCGCCGCACAGGAATAGGTGGCTAGTCTACCTGTTTTGTCACAGCACTTGGCTAATTGCTGGAAAAATTCCACCGTCCATAATTGGGGACAGCGACGGGGAGAAAAGGGATCAAGAAAAATAGCATCAGCTTGAAAGTTCGACTGACGCAATTGCTGGATGCTTTTTCTGGCATCGCCTAAATAAAGTTGTGCCTGAAGCTGATCGGTTTGAACTTGTGAGGTTGTCACCAGACACTCTAGGAGTTCGGGAATTGGCTGATTCCAGCCACTGAGAAAATGATGTGCGATCGCGCTTCGCGGTACACTCAGGTCTAATTCCAGGGCGACTAATTCAACTCGACATCTGGGGTTAATCGTCCAAATCGTTTCTAAAGCCGCCGCTGTATTGTAGCCTAAGCCGTAGCAGACATCCAGCAGACGCACAACCTGCTGTTGGGCTTTTTGCTTCAGGTGGCAAGGTTCCACAAATTTTAACAATGCTTCCGTTTTTGCCCCTTGAGTACTGTGGAAATATTCACCAAACGCTTCAGAAAAGAAGGTGAATGAGCCATCGGCTGTAGGCTGAGGGGTAAAGCTGTGGATGTTTGCCATAGTTTGTCTGATTGATATTCAAAATTCTACCTTCCCCATCTCCCCTATATTCCAGACGTTCCACGCCTTACGTCTCTACAATCTTCCTCACCTTCCCCATCACCTGTTTCTAGATCTTGACCCTTGACAAACCTCACTCAAGGGTACTATAACAGTATTAGCTCACAAGAATGAGAAAAAGTCCGGGATGAGTGAAATGTGAGGCACAGATGGCACCCACTTCATCCCAGCCTCTGGAGACTGATCCAGTTTCGGCGGGTGCATCCTGACTACTTTGGCTAATTTACTTTTTAGAGGAAATTGACATCATGAAAACGATAACCGCTAAAATCAAACAGGTAATTTGGGCAACTCCCTTGTGCCTTACTCTTCTCTCTCCAGTTTCCAGTCAAGCCTTAACCGTTGAAGAGGTTCCTAATCCTCAACAGCTAAATGGTACTTGGGTGACGGATATGGCAAATATTCTCAGTGACTCCACAGAAGCCCAACTGAATCAAACCCTATCTGAGTTAGAAGCCAAAAATGGGACAGAAATCGCTGTGGTGACTGTACCCGAAACAGCCCCGGCTGAGTCTCCCAAAGCATTTACCACGAAACTGTTCAACTACTGGGGGATTGGTAAAGCCGATGAGGATAACGGGGTTCTGTTTCTCATTTCTCAAGGGGATCGTCGGGTAGAAATTGAAACCGGATATGGTATCGAGGCGATTTTACCCGATGCCAAAGTCGGCAGAATTATTGACAGTCAAATTATTCCCAAATTCAAACAAGGGGACTTTGATGGTGGCACATTGGCAGGTACGAAAGCATTAGCGGTGGCGATAGAACCGACAGTGTTTCCTCAAGAATCAACATCAACGTTTCCCTGGCAACTTCCTTTAGGCGGTGCATTAGCATTGGGACTCGGAGTTGGCACTTATGTGAGCAGGCGGCGTCGAGTGTTGGTTAAACCGGAAGGAAAAACCCGCACTCAAGAGCATCCTCACAGCAATCGCCCTTTACACTGTGCTGATTGCAAGCAGCGCTTGGAACAAATTGACGCGATTACGCTGCAATCCAAGCTCACTCAACCGGAAAAAGTGGCGCAAAAAATTGGTAGTATCCGATTTGAAGGCTGGCGATGTCCCCGTTGTCATCCTCACTTAACCGGAGCAGGTGTGCATATTTTTGCCTATATCTCCGACTCATCAGACTTTGGCAAATGTCCCACCTGTAAGGAATTAACCGTTACTCGCAGGATTAAAAAGGTGCTCAAAGAATCCACTTGGAACCAAGAGGGTAAGCAATTGGTGCATCAAGATTGTCACTGTTGTGCTTATCACGAAGAGGTGACAGAAGCGATTCCCTGCTTGACGCCACCATCCAATGCTATCTTCCTCAAACCCAATGCGCGATCGCATGTATCCCGACGCTTGAATCCCGACTGGAATCACTCACCCAAGCATTGTGCCGATTGTAAATATCCCCTGCAACTTATAGGTACTGACGACTTGCAATCCCATCTCACTCCTCCCCAAAAAGCCGATTGTAAATATCCCCTGCAACTTATAGGTACTGACGACTTGCACTCCCATCTCACTCCTCCCCAAAAAGCCGATTGTAAATATCCCCTGCAACTTATAGGTACTGACGACTTGCACTCCCATCTCACTCCTCCCCAAAAAGCCGATTGTAAATATCCCCTGCAACTCATGGGTACTAACGACTTGCAATCCCATCTCACTCGTCCCCAAAAAGTGGCACAAAAGCTGGGAAGTATCCAAATCAATGGTTGGCAATGTCCGAATTGTCAGGGTATTCACATTCGCACTTGTGCCGTAACTTCCGGTAAGTTTTACGAATGTCCTCGCTGTAAAGAATTAACCGTAACCCGTACCAAAAAAACTGTGAAGCAAGCAACAAAAAATAGCACAGGTGAACGATTAGTTATCTACGATTGCCAATGTTGTTCCTATCAAAAACAAACAGCGGAAATTATTCCTTGCATTCCTTCTTACTCTAGTGGTGGTTATAGCGGTGGTTATAGCGGTGGTTATAGCGGTGGTTACAGCGGCGGTGGCGGTGGTTATAGCGGCGGTGGTTATAGCGGCGGTGGCGGTGGTTATAGCGGCGGTGGCTGTAGCGGTGGCGGTGGTTTTGGCGGTGGTTCCAGTGGCGGTGGTGGCGCTGGCGGTGGGTTCTAACCCGTTTGTAGTTGCGCTGTCTTCGCTGTAAATCCCTGCATCACCTACTACCAAACCTTAAATCAGCGCCATTCAGTTAATCGCCACGCTCAGATTGTAAGGACTTATGACAACAATCAACATATTGCATAAAACCTAGGAGTCAACAGTGAGTAAAACACAGACGAATCACGTTCAAGAATTTACAGCTTTCCAACATAACCCAATCAACATCAAAATTTTATCGGAGATTGAAATCATGAAACCTTTTGCACGTCAACTCAAACAGATGATTTGGACAATTCCAGTTTGTCTAACAATTCTCTCCCCTCTTGCTGCCCAAGCCTTAACCGTTGAAAAAGGCACATTAGATGCAACGAGTACTGTAGTCGCTAGTCATACCGCATCTTCTGAAGTCGCCAGTAATGCTACATCATTTGAGTCAAAATCCAAGGTTTATAAATCTTCTGGAGAGGGTTTGCTGGCATTACTCGTACTATTAGGCGTACCAACAGTTGTGATTCTTTTGGCAGCAAATAGTACTAGCAGTTCTTCGAGTCGTCGTTCTTCGAGTCGTCGTTCTTCAAGTAGTGGCTACAGTGGCTACAGTGGCTACAGTGGCGGCGGTTCCACGGGTGGCGGTGGTTCCAGTGGTGGCGGCGGTTCTAGTGGTGGCGGCTTTGGTGGTGGTTCCAGTGGTGGCGGCGGTGCTGGCGGCGGTTTCTAAACTGAATTAATACCTATTCATTGTTGCACAAAGCGTGCCATAAGCGAGTTAAGCGCTTAGGACAAACTCTTAAGTTCAATGGCACTGAAATAAGCCTTCCCATATAACCCAATCAACATCAAAATTTTATCGGAGATTGAAATCATGAAACCTTTTGCACGTCAACTCAAACAGATGATTTGGACAGTTCCATTATGTCTCACTGTTTTCTCACCTCTTGCCGCACAAGCATTAACGGTTAAAAACCTTACCAATTCGCAACCAGTGAATAGCGGTTTTGCCACAGAAATGGCAGCGATTGTTAGTGAAGACACCGAAAACCAAATCAATCCGATTAATTCCGATTTTCCGACGGCTAAAACGAATGCTGGGGTCGCTAGTAATACTACGTCTTTAGAGTCCCCATCTAAGATATATAAATCGTCTGGAGAAACTTTACTGGTATTACTCTTACTATTAGGCGTGCCAACGGTAGTGATTTTTATAATCGCAAATAGTAATAGTAGTTCTTCGAGTCGTCGTTCTTCAAGTCGTCGTTCTTCGAGTAGTAGTTACACGGGCGGCATTTACACAGGCGGTGACTACAGTGGTGGTTCCAGTGGCGGTGGCTACAGTGGTAGCGGCGATTCCGGTGGTGGTAGTTTTGGTGGCGGTGACAGTGGCGGTGGTGGCGCTGGCGGTGATTTCTAAGCAGCCTCCTTTGAGCGAGTTGTCCCCTTATTGATAATCCGAAACATCTGTAGTCCGGAGTGTCGGGGCGACCCGCTTGCACTAATTAAACACTCCATATCGGGGTTTTAATCAATTTTTCTTGGATAATTAAACCATGAAATTTTCAAAACTGCAACACCTAATTGTGGCAAGCCTATTTTGTCTAGCACTTTGCCTATTTCCTTATCTGAGTTATGCCTTAAGTGTACAGGATGTCCCCAATCCGCAACAAGTCAATGGCACTTGGGTGACGGATACGGCAAATATCCTCAGTGATTCGACAGAAACTAAACTTAATCAAATGATTAGTGAATTAGAATCCAAAAACGGTACAGAAATTGCTGTAGTGACTGTGCCAGAAACAGCGCCATCAGCTTCACCCAAAGCGTTTACAACAGAGTTATTTAATCATTGGGGAATTGGCAAAGCAGATCAAGATAATGGTTTACTATTTTTGGTTTCAGTCGGTGATCGTCGCGTTGAAATTGAAACCGGTTATGGGATTGAGCCAATTTTACCGGATGCTAAAGTTGGTAACATCATTGAGAATCAGATTACACCACGATTCAAACAAGGCGATTTTAATGGTGGTGTCTTGGCAGGAACAAACGCGCTGGTGAGTGTTTTGTACAGTGGCAGTACTCAGGCTATATACCCAGTTGATACTATAACTGTGCCTCAGCGAGGTGCTATTTTACTAATTAGTATATGTGCTATCTTGTTGTCATGGTTTGAATACCACCAGTTCAAGAAAATTAGTGCTCCAATTTTGCTCAAACCCATGGGGCGATCGCGCCTCCATAGCGTCAGTGATTCTAAG
>NZ_JBKHHI010000234.1:0-10248 GCF_046539235.1 Coleofasciculus sp. | reverse complement strand
ATTGAGCATCTTGCTGGCTAAATTGAGCATCTTGCTGGCTAAATTGAGCATCTTGCTGGCTACATTGAGCATCTTGCTGGCTACCCATTCCCAATTTAAATGCGTGACAGCTTAGCTAAAATTGTGGATTAGATTTGACGATGGAATCGGGCGCACGTCTGTCATTGGTGTCAACTAAACCCCTCACCCCCAGCCCCTCTCCCACGCGGGGGAGAGGGGAGCAACTGATGTCCTAAAGTATCCCCGTAATTCTATACATGAAAATTTGCTTACCTGTACATAGTGCAAATGGTATCAGTTCAACCCAGCTTAGGTGAAATTGAACACCTAGACTCTAAATTAGTAAAACACTTCGATGGCAAGTTAATTGTCCATGAGCAGCTTAACCGCTCCCTGGTTAGTTATCAAGCCAATAAAACTCGCGCCATATATCGGTGGTATAAGTATAAAGAAGCGTTTTCTGCTGCTTTAGTGGACTATCTATTGCAGCGTTATGGGATTACTAACGGTACAATATTAGATCCATTCGCTGGGAGTGGTACAGCCCTATTTGTCGCTAGCGAAATGGGTATCAATGCCCAAGGAATTGAGTTACTGCCCATTGGTCAAGAACTCATTACCCTGCGGACACTATTAGCCTCAGACGTTACTACTGATGATATCGCTACTTTAACCCATTGGTCAACAACACGACCTTGGGAAAATGTCAAAAATATTTGTTCTCTTCCCGAACTACGAATTACTAAAGGGGCTTATCCCGAAGCAACTCGAAACGCCATCGAACAATACATGAGCGCATGGCAATGTGAAAATAAGCAAGTTCAGGCTATTTTACGCTTTGCCTTACTTTGTATTTTAGAATCAGTGAGTTACACGCGCAAGGACGGTCAATATTTGCGTTGGGATTATCGCTCAAACCGGAAAGCCGGAAAGAAACCTTTTAATAAAGGGAAAATCCCCAGTTTTGCTGAAGCAATTTGCCGTAAACTCAATGAGATTGTGGCTGACTTGCAGCCTCAGCATGAACAGCTTGAACTTTTTTCGGTAGAACAGGAACGAGGTGAGATTAAGCTTGATAAGGGTTCGTGTCTAGATTTAATGCCAACCTTACCTGATAGTTCATACCATGCCATTGTCACATCACCGCCCTATTGTAATCGCTATGATTATACAAGAACCTATGCCTTAGAATTAGCATTGTTGGGAATTAATGAGCAAGAATTAGTCAACTTAAGGCAACAAATGTTAAGTTGTACTGTGGAAAATCGTCCCAAAGATTTACTTCAGATAAACCCTTACTGGGAATCCGCGATCGCGGCGGCTGATCAACAGGAATTATTACAAGCGATTCTGCACTATTTAGATGACCAGAAATCCCAGGGGATTTTGAATAATAAAGGAATTCCCCGCATGGTTCGCGGCTACTTTTATGAAATGGCTTGTACAATCGCTGAATGTGCGCGAGTTTTAAAATCTAAGGCTCCCCTAATTATGGTAAATGATAATGTTCGCTATGCCGGAGCTAGTATTTCAGTGGATTTAATTCTTTCAGATTTAGCCGAAAAACTGGGCTTTTTTGTGGAAACTATCCTCGTGTTGCCCAATGGTAAAGGCAATAGTAGTCAACAAATGGGCGCTCATGGACGAGAACCATTGCGGAAGTGTATTTATGTGTGGAGAAAACGCTAATGGCAGCGGATAAGCCCTATTACCAGCATTTGAATGCCAGTGATGACTTAGTGACTCCTTATGCAGCAATAAGAGCTGGTTTTGTCGCGTTAGCTTTAGAGAAGAATAGACGTGCTACACCATTTGTTGAGCAAGCAAGAGTTTTGAAAGCGGCTGCGTCTAGAATCCAAACCCCTATGGAATTAGTGGATATTGAGGACATACAACCAGCATTATTAACAGCAGCAGGTGTTTCAGATAAAGCAGCGAGGTATTTAGAACAGCAGGATAAAATAGCTGCAATTCGGGGATTGATTGAAAATTTTCTTGAGCCAGCAGGCGTAAAGTTCATTGAAGAATTAGTTTTTCGATTTCTGCTGATACGGGGAGATACTCTGGGTGGTTCAATGCGAAATGTTGGTGGAATTTTGGCACAACGTAAGTTAACGCGCATGTTGATATCGACTTTGAACGTTGCAGGTAAATCTTATCAATGGCTGTACTCAAGCATGAACCGATGGGTTCAAATGACTATTGAAATCTGAGGAAAAAACCCAACTCATAGAAGATTTTGTTGGGTAACGCTTACGCTCTACCCAACCTACTATTCCCAACTTAATCCAGTAGACGGATTGCCAGATAGCGAAACTCCTGCAATGATTAAATTATTTCTTATATTAAATACAGTATCCTTCAGTTGAGGGATTAGAGTATCACTGACCTGACTCCTAGACTAACCTCTGTTCCAAGCCCATCAATATAAACTATGTTCTCCTTAACTCAAAGCAACTCTCGACAACGTGACATTCTAGAAGTCGTCTTCCGCAATGGTTGGGAGTATATGCGAAGACTGCTGACCGGTAGCAAGACTGACGAACCCCAATTGCCTCCCCCAGAGGTGCTGCGTAACGTGCTAACGGAACTAGGACCGGTTTATGTGAAGCTGGGACAATTGCTGAGTACTCGTCCCGATTTGTTACCCGCCGATTACATTGATGCGCTCTCGGAACTCCAAGCTAAGGTGCCACCTGTGGCGTGGAGTGAGGTTGAAGTATTACTGCGAAAACAACTGCGAAAGCCCTTAGAAGAAACCTTTGCCAAGATTGATCCCCGCGCCGTTGCTGCTGGTTCTATTGCCCAAACCCATCGAGCCACCTTAAAAAATGGTCAGGAGGTAGCGCTGAAAGTTCAACGTCCAGGAATTGATAAGGTTGTTCCTCAGGATATTGCTATAATTAAAGGTTTGGCAGATTTAGTCTCGCGTACTGAGTTTGGAAAAGACTATGATGTCGTGGCTTTGGCGGAAGAGTTTACCAACGCCCTGGAAGCTGAACTCGATTTTACTCAAGAAGCGAGCTATACTGACCAATTGCGGCGCAATCTTTCCAGAAGTCGCTGGTTTGACCCAACACAAATCGTGGTTCCCGCTATTTATTGGGAGTTGACGACGGAGAAACTGATGGTGATGGAATGGTTAGAGGGTAAACCCATTCTAGACGCCCAGTTTTCCGCCGAGGAAAATGGCGCGGATAGCGGTAACGATAAGGAACAGCGCAAAGCAATTACTACGCTTTTATTTCGTGCCTTTTTTCAGCAACTCTATGTGGATGGTTTTTTCCATGCTGACCCTCATCCCGGCAACTTATTCTATCTCCAGGATGGTCGCGTGGCGCTTTTAGACTGCGGCATGGTTGGACGTTTAGACCCCCGTACCCAACAAATTTTAACCGAAATGTTACTCGCGATCGTAGATTTAGATGCTCAACGCTGCGCCCAGTTAACGCTGCAACTGTCTGAGTCCGGTCAACCTATTATCTTATCGCGGTTGGAAAATGACTATGATCGCATGTTGAGAAAATACTACAACCTCAGCATCTCACAAATCAACTTCAGTGAGGTATTTTATGAAATCTTGGAACTTGCCCGAAATAACCGAGTCCGCTTACCCAGCAATATGGGATTATACTCCAAGTGTCTCGCCAACCTAGAAGGGGTGGCTCGTACTTTTAATCCAGAGGTGAATCTCCTCGACGAAATCAAACCCTTGATGACCGATTTGTTTCGGCGTCAGCTTTTGGGTTCCAATCCCTTGCAAACCTTTCTCAGAACCGCCCTGGATATCAAAAGTCTCTCGCTACAATCTCCCCGTCAAATGGAGTTATTGTTAGACCGCGTTACCTCAGAGACCCTCAAGTGGAATGTTACAATCCGAGATATCGATCCCCTGCGTCGCAGTCTGGATGATTCAGCCAATCGGCTTTCATTTAGTATTTTGGTAGGTTCCTTGATTATGGGCGCAGCGATTATCTCGACAGGAGCGCAAACGAGTCAGCTTTCACTATTGAGTAATATCCTGTTTGGTGCGGCGAGTTTTTTAGGGTTGTGGTTAATTGTCAGCATCCTCAAGTCAGGACGATTGAAGTGATTGGTCATTGGTCATTGGTCATTTGTCATTCGTCAGGCAATAGGCAATAAATAGGTAAGGTAGAGTTTTGAGTTAGCTTACTCATCTTCCCCATCTGACACACCGAGCGTGTTACCGAGCGAAGTGTTCGACTGACCACTCACGCCGAAGTCCGAGGTAAGTCGAGGTGTTCCTCATCTTCCCCATCTTCTTAATCCGCCTTCTGCGAAGGCTGAAGTTTTAAAGCCTGCTGGAGTTGGGCGAGTTCATCGCGATGAGCAATAACAGTCACCAAGCTTTGCCTATCCGTTTGGGAATTCGGTACAGGTTCAACCTTGAGGAACACCTGTTCATCGCGTCCCGCACCTTTCCAGTAAAAAATGCCAGCCACAGGAGCCAGACAAACTAACCCAAGGAAAACCTGGGATAGGTCTGGGTAGAGTACAGAGAGAACTAATGATAGACAAAGAATACCGCAGGCAGCCAGTGCCGTTAAAAATATAGCTAGAAACCAACTGGGTCGGACAAAACCCTGAAATGTCACTTGACCCGTAGCTGGGTCAACAGCAGCTACTCGGTATGCCCTTTGATCAAAATAGTTCTGCAATCGTTCTAGCAGAGAAGATTCAGGTTCTTGGGCAATGAGTTGAACTTTTTGGGTTCGGTCTTTAACCGAAGCACGGATGAAAAAGAACAAACCTACTCCTAACAAAAGAGTCAGCAGGAATGTGGAAGACAGAATGGGTGTACTCACAGATATTGACCAACAACAGATATTCTTAGCTAATCACCTTAGGAACTTGCGGCTTAATTATGTACCTATCCAGCATGGCTGAAATCAATACAGCCTCCCTTACTGGTACTTTATTGTTTCCGCAGCTCTGAAGCTGTCACGCATTGAAATTGGGAATGGGTAGCGAGCAAGATGCAAAGCCTGCGGCATGGCTTCGCTAAACGCACTACAAAGATTTTACCATTCTTGACATTATGGTTTAAATGCCGAACAGCTTACTAAGGTGAACCAATGATGATTCAACCGTTGAGCCGTAAAATACTCAACAGTTATCTCTGTCGTTGACAATGATAACTCCTAAACGCCAAAAACCCAATCCATGACGGCAGAAGCAGACCATCAGTTTTCCCGACAAACCCGTGTTTGCACCGGACTTGAGTTGGTTTGGGTGGTCACTGATGGCGTAATTCTGCCGAAATGTGCTATATTGCTTGTTTCTCTTGAGTGATATACCTACGCCAAAACCCTGCTAGTTCGCGAGCTTTATCTCGCCAATCACCAGAGATCTGATACATACGCCGGGGACGTCCTCGTCCTTCCACTTTTTTCCAATACCCAGTGATTGCTCCAGCTTCTTCCAGAAACTTGAGAGCGCTGTACAGAACTGTATCAGACAGGCGATAGGTTGGGTATTCGTGTTCGAGTTGTTGGATCAAGTGAGTGCCATAGGATTCCCCTTCTATGAGGACAGACAACACATAACATACGGCTAATTCCTTGTTGAGATAGTTGGGAGGAGGGTCTTGAAAAAACTGATAGATATCCTCAAATTTCATCTGCATAGTCCGCTGAATATCCCAGTAAGTCAGATTTGCATGGGACAGTTTTCCTAAAACTAACCATGGTTTCAACACCCTGAAAAAATTCGGTGCAATGTATCGATCAGCAATGAGCAATATCGGCTTGCTCATTCCTCTGATACTTTATAACCTCAAAGTATTGAGGTCGTCTAATGCACTCGTTAGTTTGGTTACGGCAGATGCAACAGCACTGAATAATCTCCATCAATTTTAGCTAAGTAATGGAGTAATTTCCCCAAAAAATCGAGGCTTCCCAGTCCAGATCCGGGGAAAATCGTCCCCTTAGTGTGCAACCTGAGTGCGCGATCGCATTGCTAGCATTAATAATTTCTACTAGCTTATTGAGCAATAGTCCGCAATATTTTGTTTTCAATTCCTTAACGTTTTCCCTAAGGGGGTTTCAGACCGTCTATTTGTCACGACTTGGAGATGCTACCCTATTTCCGGAGGGGTCTGGAAAACGTTAGTTAAACACCCAGTTCTGGATTCGTCTGCCAAACTTCTTTAATAATCTTACCTGTTTGATCGAAGTCAGCCTGGTAAGACATTGACCAAACCACCATCAGTCCCTGATTAGATTTAGCGGTGATCTGAATTTGAGCTTTAACCGTGCGATCGCGTCGTTGTTGCTCGAGTACCTGAAAGTCTTTGATATCATACTGGCGGAAAAAGTCCTGCCAAGCTGAGTAGATGGAGATCCCCTGATAGGTCTCATTCACATCAGGTACATTGTAGGAGCGCTTAAGAACAGCATGATCACTGTAGCCATAGATTAACAGATCGGGATTAGCTTTTGCGATCGCCTGCCAGTGTTGTTGAGCTGCAGATAGGGGATTAGCACTGACCTGATTTTTGTACAACGACAAACTCCAGACTAAAGCGATGGCACAGATGGCGTAGGATAAACGTTGTTTCCAATTCGGTTCCATACGCTTCCTCCATGAGCTGACGTGACGATGAAGTCCCCACCGTAGGGCTAAACTTGGCTTTGGCTTTATACCTGACCTAACAGACGCACAACCCCGATTAAAAGTTCACTGAGGAATAAGCTCAAGATTATGAAATATAAATGATGAATTATGAAAATTTATAATCAGTGGCAAAGATTCGTCGGAGTTAGCGTTTGGCTGGCACAAACAACAGTTTTCTAGTTCTCCTGGTTAAATATGAAATAGGTGTCACTCACGGATTCGAGTCCCAATGCGAGAATTGCCCGATACGTCCTCACTACCCACCCCCCTCCAGCGCGTCGCCCTGGTACTGCGTACATTTGGCAGGATTGCCATCGGGGTACAGTCAATCCTCGGTTTTGTTTCGCTGGGGATTTTACTCACGGGAATCGTTGGTCGTAGCCTCGGACCGGCGGAAGATAAACAGGGTGTTGGGTTCGGTATATTTTTAGCAATATGTGGGTTAGTTACATTGGGTGTGGGTGTCTACATCGCATGGCGCTATACTCGCATTTCCAAGCAACTGTTGACTGGTAATGTGGAAACACGACCCAGCAAAGCCGATACCCTCAAAACCATTAGGCTAGGATTAATCGTCAATATGGCGGGCATGTTATTGACGATTCTGGGCGCCCAAGCCATTATCGGCAGCATTGTGCTCCGCTCGATTTCCCAACCTTCTGGCTTAACGGTGTACGAAGCAAGCCGATTTGTTCGACCCTTAGACTTATTTCTGGTGCAGGCGAACATCAACACCATTACTGCCCATTTCGTCGGCATCGCCATTGCCATTTGGCTGTTCAATCGCATTAATCGGTGATTTGTCATTCGTCATTTGTCATTTGTCATTTGTCCTTTTTGCCCAGTATCCATAAAAATCTGTGCTTGACCTAAAGCAAATCCGAGAAAATCCCCAAAGCGTCCAAGAACGCCTAGAAAAACGCGGGGCGGGTCAGTATGACCTCCAGCCCATTTTGGACTTGAATCAGCGCCAACGGGAACTAGAGACATCCCGTAGTCGCCTGCAAGCCCGTAGTAACGAAATTGGTAAACTCATCGGTCAAAAAATTAAAGCCGGGAGTCCCCCTGACGCGCCAGAAACCCAACAACTGCGCGAGGAAGGTAATCAGGTTAAAACCCAAATTAGTGAACTAGAACCTCAAGAAAAAGAACTGAAAGCAGAAATTGAGGCGCTATTACTCTCCCTACCCAATCTACCCAGTCCCTCAACTCCTATGGGTGAGAGTGAAGCGGACAACGTGGAGGTGCGCCGTTGGGGGGACGAGTATATTCCCCAGAATGATAAGATTTTACCCCATTGGGAAATTGGCGAAACCCTCGGTATTCTCAATTTTGAGCGGGCGGTGAAAGTGGCACAAAGTCGTTTTGTCAGTCTAATCGGTGTCGGTGCTGCCTTAGAGCGGGCGTTGATTAGTTTTATGCTAGATCGACAAATTGCCGCAGGCTATGTGGAAGTGATCCCACCGATACTGATTAACAGCCGCTCATTAACGGCGACGGGTCAACTGCCCAAATTTGCCGAAGAAAGCTTCAAGTGTGATAGCGATGATCTATGGCTTTCGCCCACAGCGGAAGTCCCCTTAACTAATCTTTACCGTGACGAAATTATAGACGCATCCCAACTCCCTATTTATCACTGCGCCTATACACCCTGCTTTCGCCGAGAAGCTGGTAGCTACGGGCGAGATACTAAAGGACTGATTCGACTGCACCAGTTTAATAAAGTTGAGCTGGTCAAAATTGTTCATCCGAGTACCTCGGAAGCTGAACATGAAAAGCTGGTGGAAGATGCTGCTGCCATTTTAGAGGCGTTAAAACTCCCTTACCGTGTTATTGAACTCTGTACTGGAGATCTAGGATTCTCTGCCACAAAATGCTATGACTTAGAAGTGTGGCTTCCTTCTTCGGGAAAATACCGTGAAATTTCGAGTTGTTCCAATTGCGGTGATTTCCAAGCGCGACGCGGTAGTCTACGCTTTAAGGAAACGGGCAAAAAAGGAACTCAGTTTGTCCATACCTTGAATGGATCTGGATTAGCCATTGGGCGCACCCTGTCGGCAATTTTAGAGAATTATCAGCAACCTAACGGTACAGTGAAAATACCAGAGGTTCTACAATCCTATATGAGACGCGAGGTGTTATGAGTCTTAACCTGCCTTGGCTTGAACGCGATATTTTCTGTAGGGGCAGGTTTGACTTTTATCGTTCCTTGTTCATCCAAAGGCGACTAAACCTGCCCAGCCTAAGTGCAGCAATTAACCAGAGAACTCCTTTATCTTCCGGGTTTTGCCCCGCTTGGCTAACGCTAACGTTAACATCTTCCCAAGTATTGAAAGCGGCAACGTACAATAGAAAGGACGCAAGCAATCGTTACATTACTTCTTATGTCAATTTTGGCGGCGATCGCAGTCTTGGCGGTTTTGATTGTGGTGCATGAGCTGGGTCACTTTATGGCAGCTCGTTTGCAGGGCATTTATGCAAATCGCTTTTCCCTGGGTTTTGGTCCGATTCTGTGGAAATACCAAGGACCTGATACCGAATATGCGATACGCGCTTTCCCCTTAGGCGGATTTGTTGGTTTTCCCGATGATGACCCCGATAGCGAGATCCCTCCGGATGACCCAAATTTACTCCGCAATCGACCCGTTTTAGACCGAGCGATTGTAATTAGTGCTGGGGTAATAGCCAACCTGATCTTTGCTTACTTTCTTCTGGTGGTGCAGGTGGGAACAGTGGGAATTACTGATTTCAATTACCAGCCGGGAGTAAAGGTTCCAGAAATTGCCGCAGAAAGTAGCTTAGTGGCGAAACAAGCCGGGATTAAACCCGGTGATGTCATCTTAGCAGTTGAGGATCAACCATTGGGAGCCAGTCGGAATGCAATCTTTACCCTAACGACCAAAATTCAAAACTCTCCCAACCAACCCCTAGAACTTTTAATTAAGCGGGATCAACAAACCTTGTCCCTGGACGTGACGCCAGCACCCGGAGACGATGGCAAAGGTAGAATTGGCGTACAACTGGCACCCAATGGTGAAATAGTCCGCAAGTACGCTGACGGACTCTTGGAGATGTTTACGATTGCGGCTGACGAATATCAGCGCCTGAGTACTGAAATTGCCAAGGGTTTTGGTCAACTGATTAGCAACTTTAGTGAAACGGCTGAACAAGTATCGGGTCCGGTAGCGATTGTGGCAATTGGCGCGAATATTGCCCGTTCTGATGCGGGAAATCTGTTTCAGTTTGCGGCGTTGATTAGCATCAATTTGGCGATTATTAATATCTTGCCCTTACCCGCACTGGATGGAGGTCAACTGGCATTTTTAGCGATCGAGGGAATTCGCGGTAAACCAATCCCCACGGAAGTTCAGCAAAATATCATGCAAACTGGATTGGTCTTGCTTTTGGGGTTAGGACTTTTCCTGATTGTGCGAGATACGGCAAATTTAGTTCCCTCAAGTTGGGTGCAAAATTTGTTTCAATGAAATAGTTTTGACCCAACACTAGGCTCAAAGGAATCTGGTGCGTATGTAGGGGCGGGTTTCACTATTATCGTTTCTTTTCTCACCCAGATGCGACTAAACCCGCCCTGACTTAGTGTTAAATAAATAG
>NZ_JBKHHI010000233.1:0-10368 GCF_046539235.1 Coleofasciculus sp. | reverse complement strand
AAACCCTTGTTTCACAATGATTTCAGGTAGTTCAAGAAAGATGCGAGTAAGGGATTGAACTTACCTTTTCTGATCAGGCGATCGCGAATTTGGGAAATGTGGATATGGAGAGTCTCGACTCGATCAATTTTATTTAATCCGAAATCAGCAGGGTTTAAAACTGACGTGGAAGTAGGGGGGAACCTATAATTTCCCTGATCAAGACGTGCGATTGCATGTTCATGGTGTATCATTGCAACAAGCTTGGGTAGATGACCAAGAAGTGATTATGCAGGCGCAACAATTGCAATGTCCTTCCTTTAAGCAGGTTCGCTTTAGCTACAATTTATAAATAGAAATTACAGTGCTTCTGTTGATTGTAGGTTAAGGTAAAAACATCTATTGGCGATCGCGTGTATGAACAGCTTGGTTAAATTACTCTGGACTAGCTTCTGTTTCACCCCTCTCTTGATTTCGGCGGCTATAGCACAAACGGAGATTCCATCACTCCCAAAAGCCGATGCTGTTCCTGAATATCACCCCGGCTTAGGGAGTTCTCTTCAAGCGCAAACGCTAGATTCTTCCCCACCTGTAACCCAAGATTTAACAACGCTACAAATTAAACCTCGCTGGGGAATTGGTTACAGTACTTCCGGTGCGGGATACGATGGTTTTACCCGCTTGGACAGTTTTCTCCCGCTGCGACAAAATCCCGGTAGTATGCTGACATTTTTAGAGGGACGATTGCAGTTAGATAATAGTGCAAATCTCGGTGGTAATCTATTATTTGGACACCGCTTTTATAATCAGTCACTAAATCGGATTTTTGGCGGTTATTTAGGTTTTGACAGTCGGAATACGGGAAATAATACATTCCATCAGTTAGGCGTGGGGTTGGAAACATTGGGAGAGGTTTGGGATGTGCGCCTCAATGGTTATTTTCCTCTGGGTGATACTCGTGATTTAGTGGATGAAACAGCATTTGATACCGGATTTCAACTGACCGATCGTTTTTTTCGGGATCATTTTTTAGTGGTTCAGGGACAACGACAACGGGGACAAGTGCGCCAATTTGAAGCAGCAATGACAGGGTTTGATCTGGAGGTGGGTGCAAGATTGGCAAAATGGGATCAAGGGGGAGGATTACGAGGGTATGGTGGACTTTATTATTACGATGCTACAGGGAGTGATTCGAGTCTGGGTTGGCGGATGCGATTGGAAGTTCAACCCACGGATAGCTTAAATTTCGGTGTGGCGGTACAAGATGATCAGATATTTGGGACAAATGTAATAGTTAGTGTGGGGGCGATTTTCGGGAAAACTCGTTCCCAAGCAGATGCTGGTATTTTATCCCGTTTAGGGGATGGCGTAGGGCGTAATTCCAGTATCACGGTTGATAGTCAAACGGAATCAGATTTTTTCAGTGAAGAAATTATTACTACCGCAACGAATCCCCAAACCGGTGAACCTTATGTGTTTCAGCATGTTAATTTAGGCGCGAATGGGGGAAATGGTACGGTTGAAACGCCTTTTGGAACAGTCGATTCAGCGCTAGCAGCGACGCGATCGCAGGGGAATGATATTGTTTATGTACAAGAGGGGACGAATCCCGGTATTCCAGCTTTTACAATTCCTGATCAGGTGCAGGTTTTGTCCACAGCACCAATTCAAGAACTGGATACAATAGAATTTGGTCGCGTACAACTTCCCTTATCCGATGCTGGTGTTTTTCCTCAGGTAATGGATACAGTAACGTTGGGAAATAATACGGTGTTATCCGGATTTACAATAACTGGAGTAACCAATCCAGGAATTGTCGCCAGGGGTATTCAAAATGGGGAAGTTCGAGACAGTATGATTACCAGTTCTAGTCAAGCTGGGGTTTTACTGGAAAATACTGGAGGTTTTATTTCATTTACCAATAGTGCGATCGCGGGAAATGGCGTTCCTAGCTTAAGTGTTACATCGGTGAATGATGTTGCGATCGCGAATACCACTCTCACCAGTACCAATTCCGCTACAGCAGGGATTTCTCTGGACACAGTTAGCGGAAATTTCGACATCAGCGATAGCACAATTACGATTACCAATCCCACCGATAACGGTATCTTCGCCACGAATATCCAGGGAACCACGACAATTTCCGCTAATACAGGAAGTCAGATTACAACTGAAGGAAATCAAGCCGGAATTTTCCTATCCGATAGTACAGGTACGATTAATTTATCCGGTGTAACCGTGGAGAGTACAGGCGGTGCAGTTGTGGAAGTGAGTAATATTAATAATGGCGCGATCGCGAATAGTACTTTCACCAGTACCAATTCTGCTACAGCAGGGATTTCTCTGGACACAGTTAGCGGAAATTTCGATATCAGTGATAGCACAATCACAATTGAAAATCCAGCCAGTAATGGTATCCTCGCCACAAATATCCAGGGAACCACGACAATTTCCGCTAATACAGGAAGTCAGATTACAACTGAAGGAAATCAAGCCGGAATTTTCCTATCCGATAGTACAGGTACGATTAATTTATCCGGTGTAACCGTGGAGAGTACAGGCGGTGCAGTTGTGGAAGTGAGTAATATTAATAATGGCGCGATCGCGAATAGTACTTTCACCAGTACCAATTCTGCTACAGCAGGGATTTCTCTGGACACAGTTAGCGGAAATTTCGATATCAGTGATAGCACAATCACAATTGAAAATCCAGCCAGTAATGGTATCCTCGCCACAAATATCCAGGGAACCGCTACAATTTCCGCTAATCAAGGAAGTCAGATTACTCAGGCAAATCAAGGCATTGAACTCTCTGATTCTACGGGTGCGATCGCTATTTCTGGATTTGCAATTCGGAATACTGAGGATAGCGGCATTTCTGGAAGCAATCTCAATAATGTTACCCTGGCAAATAACCGCATTGAAGGGGCAACTAATGAAGGAATTTACCTAGCAGATACAGATGGAGAAGTAACTATCGAGAATAACACTATCCTTAATACAATTCCTGTTAAAAACCCTGACGCTACCATTAATTTTGATTTTCCGACAGGTCGGGGAATTATGATTGAAAATGTTACGGGAACCGTTGAGATTATAGGGAACAACATTACTGGAACAGATGGTTTTGCTGCTGACACAGTACAATTACCACTTGTAGGAACCATTGATACATTGCCAAGTGGACAAGGTGTTCTAATCAATAATAGCACGGGTTCTGTCAATATAACTCTTGCAGAAAATGAACTTTATGATAACTTTGAAGATGCAATCCTGATCGGTTTAGGTATTGCTTTAGACAATCCCCTAATTATTGGAAATCCCACAGTTAATTTGACAATTGAGGCAAATACAATAGAAAATAATGGCGACACCAGTCCAATCCGAGGTGACGGCATTGGCATTGGCATGGAAAATAATGCATTGATCGAGAATCTAACTATTTCAGGTAATACGCTGATCGGAAATTTTGATGATGGAATTGACATTCGCATGGGAGAAATTTTTCCTAATGCTACAGCTCAAATTCAGCAAGCTATTATTGAAAACAATGAAATTACAGATAACGTTCAACAAGGTATAAATATAGAACTATTTAAGCAGACAGAAATATTTATGAATATTGGATCAAATATTATTAACAATAATTCCACGGACGTTATAGTTAAACCAAATACTACAGGTGAAATTTGCTTCTATTTTAGCGGAAATAGTGATAATGCAACCTTTGATTTAAATGAAATAACACCGAATAATTCTTCTTGTTTTTAATTGATTCTTATTCGGATACAAACTTGCAGCGTCAATCACCCGATACCGATCAACCACGGCTTGTCCTAACTTTGTCACCTTTTCCGCAACGGTGCTAGGACGATGCATACCAATCCCGCACAATAGCGTAATATCTTGATCACGCACCCCCGCTTTTTCCAACTGCTGTAATATCGGTGGAATCAATACCTGATCGGGACTATCGCGGGTGATATCCGTAAACACAATACAAACGCGATCGCCTGGATGCGCTAATTCGTCTAAGGGTGGGGAATGGATCGGGGTTGAGAGAGTTTTCGCGATCGCACCCTTAACATCCCTCAAAGGTTAGACGGCTTCAGACTTCACTAATGTCCCCCGCATCCCTGGCGGTAACTCAAATTCTAGAAGCGTTTTTCCGTAAGGGACTTTGTACATAGAAAGGGGATTTGACACATCAAAACAGTGTAGAGACGTTGCATGCAACGTCTCTACAACCTACAAGGGAAAAAGGTTTATCCGATAAAAGGGTTTAAACCCTGGCTAATTCCGGTTCGGGACGCTTGCTATTGCGAATTCCGGTAATCGCTTCCGCATAATCATCCTGCTTAAACACACCAGAACCAGAAACGATCGCGTTTGCACCAGCTTCCAAAACTTGCCAGGTGTTGTCGGCTTTGAGTCCACCATCCACTTCAATCCAGGGATCAAGTCCGCGTTCATCACAGATCTGACGCAACTTGCGAATTTTGGGAAGTACACCCGGAATAAAGCTTTGACCACCAAAACCGGGGTTGACACTCATAATCAACACCAAGTCGCAGACATCTAGTACATAGTCAATCAACTCTAACGGGGTGGAGGGATTGAGAACCACACCCGCTTGCTTACCCAATTCTTGAATCTGAGTCAGAGTGCGGTGCAAATGGGGGGAAGCGTTATGTTCCGCATGAACCGAAATAATATCTGCCCCAGCTTCGGCAAAATCCTCGACATACTTTTCTGGTTCCACGATCATCAAGTGAACATCCAGAGGCTTTTTGGTAACTGGGCGCAGCGCTTTAACAATTAGAGGACCGATTGTAATATTGGGGACAAACCGCCCATCCATCACATCAACGTGAATCCAGTCAGCACCAGCAGCATCCACTGCCTGCACTTGTTCCCCCAGTCGGCTAAAATCGGCGGATAAAATGGAGGGGGCAACGACGATGGGTTTTTGGGATTGCGTTTGGGTCATAACTGGTGATACTCTCCTAAGTCCTCTGTTCTGTTAAGTTTCATCCTAACAAAGTCTTTAACATTCCCCTAACAAAACGTGACCTAATTGACTGAATCGATAAATCTAGCCCCCAAGCCACCGTCATCAATGGTATCAACCCGGATAAGAACCACTCCCACGCTTCAACTTCAAACTCGGCAAGGGTGAGTTCTGCACAAACGTTATCATTAATAGCAATACCCAAGTGGCTAAACCCACCCCGACAAAACTATATTTCAAGTTAGGAGAACCTGCCTTGGCTATGCGGTCGCTGATCAAAAAACTGGGATGGATGATTGGAGGTGTGGGACTCTCTACCCTGACCACCCCAATCTTAGCGTCACCGATTTCCATTGGAGAAGCTGGAATTGATGCGTTGCGACTCCATGCTCCCCCCTACAACTTGAGAGGCGATAAAATAGCCATTGGTCAGGTAGAAATCGGTAGACCGGGCTTATTTGGCGTTGATAAAGCCGTATCTTGGAATCCCGCGATCGCACTGGAGCGGGTTTTCTATCGCGATCGACCCGCGAAAGCGGATACGGATGTGGATACTCATGCAGCAATGGTGGCTGGCGTCATGGTCAGCAATGATAAAACCTTACCCGGAGTCGCACCAGGAGCCAGACTCTACGCTTCGGCTGTCGGTTCCCCAATCCGCAGTGGACAGCCCGAAGAATGCCTATCCTCCCAGCATGTTGCTCGGCAAAATAGTGGTGATGTGCGGGCAATTAACTTTAGTTTTGGTGAATCCCTGCAACGAGATGCCAGAGGATCACAAGCGGCGCTCGATGGCAATGCCCTGTTAACAAAATGTATTGATTGGTCAGCGCGGACTCATAATGTTCTCTACGTCATTGCAGGCAACCAAGGTAAAGGTGGCATTCCCATTCCCACTGATCACTATAACGGGATTACCACTGCCTATACCACCCAACGACAAGGACGATTTACCAAGGTAGACTTTGCCAACTTGAGTGATCTGCCAGAGGGAATTGGTCGGCGTTTAATTCAACGGGAAATTAATCAGGGAACTCGCCGTGCGATTAATTTAGTCGCGCCAGGAAGTAATATATCAGTCTACGACCTGGATGGAAAAATTGTCGAAGTCAGTGGGACAAGTTTCGCCGCGCCTCATATTACCGCCTCAGTCGCCCTGATTCAAGAATTTGGCGATCGCCAACTCCACGCCAATCAACCCCAATGGACGACGGATTCAAGACGCCATGAAGTGATGAAAGCGGTGTTACTCAATTCGGCTGACAAAATCCAAGACGAGGGGGATGGGTTGCATCTGGGAATGAGTCGCACCCTGTTGAGCAAAAATAATTACACCTACTTAGAATCCGATGCTTATCTCAATGCCAAAATTCCCCTGGATATGCAAATGGGAACCGGACATCTAAATGTTTTCCGGGCTTATCAACAATTTAGTCCGGGTCAGTGGAGTTCAACGGGGGCTGTACCGCCTGTGGGTTGGGATTATAGTTCAGTTAAGACTAAATCATTTCAGGATTATGTCTTAGAAAAACCTTTAAAGGCAGAGAGTTATGTGGCGCTGACACTGGCGTGGGATCGGTTGGTTGAGTTAAAAGATGAGAATGGAAATGAGGTGTATGATGTCGGCGAAAGTTTTCGCGATCGCGGCTTAAATAATCTCGACCTTTACCTAATGCCTATTGATGAAAATGATACCCGTAAAAGTGCCTGTGCTTCTGTAAGTGAAGTCGATAGTGTAGAACATATATTCTGCCCCGTTCCGGCTTCAGGTCGCTATAAAATTCGGGTTCAGTATCGTCAAAAAGAAAATGAAGAATCTCAACCCTACGGCTTAGCCTGGTGGACAGTAGCCGAAAGATAGACTTTTAGTTAGGTATAGCGCATCTGTAGGGGCGGGTTTCACGACTATCTTTTATTCCCTTACCCAGATGTGAATAAACCCGCCCCGACCTGACCCGGAAACGTTGAAGCCGTTGTTATAAATGGCACGCGATCGCACTCTCTTGCTCGATTTTTGCTACGATTTGAAGCTATGCGCCTTGTTTATTGCTGGAAATACAGATGGAATCAGTAATATCAGAACATATAGACATTACTCCCGGTGTATGCGGCGGTAAACCCCGCATTGCCGGACATCGGATTAAAGTGCAGGATGTGGTGATCTGGCATGAACAAATGGGACTTTCACCGGATGAGATCATCTCACACTATCCAACCATCACCTTAGCTGATGTGTACGCTGCCTTGGCATATTATCACGATCATCGAGAAGAAATTAGACAGCAAATTCGAGAGGATAAAGCTTTTGCCCAACAATTACAGGCAAAAACATCTTCTTTAGTTCAGCAGAAATTGAGGAATCGAAATGGCGGGCGGACATGATTCGGTTCCACATGGATGAAAATATCAGTAATGTGATCGCTAAGGGTTTACGCAGTCGTGGCATTAATGTAACGACTACACCCGAAGCAGGACTGATTGCCGCACCGGATGAAGTACAATTAGAGTTTTCCCGTTCTCAAGGTCGGGTCATTTTTACTCAAGATACAGACTTCCTGCGGTTGCATGAAGCGGGAATTCCTCACGTTGGTATTGCTTACTGTCATCAAGGCAGTCGGTCAATCGGTGAAATTATACGGGGATTGGTTCTAATTTGGGAGTTGCTTGAACCAGAAGAAATGATAGGAAAGGTTGAATTCCTTTGATGAGGAGTAACACAAATTTTAAGTAGTGGAAATCAGTTGATGGCTTCTTATTGTGATATTAGGGTCAAGAATATAGAGCAACCTAAGCAAATTGAGCGGATTCCCATTGTTAATTTTGGTAAGCAATTCGCCCCGACACAAGCTGAGCACCTGCTGATTCGTTACCAAAACCGCAACCTGTGGAACACCTTTAACCCAAATCGGTCATTCTTAAACAGAACATGGGTCATTGAGGTATACTAATGAATCAACAGACACTCCGTCGCACAGGGATTATCGCCGCAGGTATCGTTTTAGCCGGATTTATAGCAGGGTTAATCAGCCAAAATATCAATGCCCAAAACTCCCCAAACCCTCAAGCGCCAGAGTTAACCGCACAGCAACCTAATCCGTCTGTGGATACCAAACTCGTTGAAGCTAATACTAAATTTGGCTTTAAATTATTTTCTGAGATTCTTCAGCAAGATAGCGATAAGAACGTTTTCATCTCGCCAACCAGCGTCGCGATCGCGCTAGCCATGACGTACAATGGTGCCAGGGGTGAAACCCAAGCAGCTATGGCAAACGCGCTAGAACTCCAAGGGATGAGTCTGTCAGAGGTTAACCAGGCAAATGAAGCCTTAAAAACTACCTTAGAAAACGCCGATTCTGATATTCAGCTATCCATCGCTAACTCGCTTTGGGCAAGACAAGGTATCTCATTTAAACCCGACTTCCTGCAACGCAATCAGCAATTATACGATGCTCAAATAACCGATCTAGATTTTGCTAACCCTGAATCATTACGTATCATCAATAACTGGGTCAATGAAAATACTAATGGCAAAATACCGCAAATTATTAGCGAAATCCAACCCGATGATATTTTATTTTTAATCAATGCCATCTATTTTAAAGGCAACTGGACGGAGCAATTTGACAAAGATAAAACGGTAGATCGTCCCTTTTATTTAGCTGATGGCACTCAGAAAGAACATCCGATGATGTCTCAATCGGGAGAGTATCAATATTATGAAGATGACACGGTACAAGCCATCAGCTTACCTTACGGTGAAGGACGCCTAAGTTTCTATGTCTTCCTCCCCCGTGAAAATGCCAGTCTAGATACCTTTGAGCAGCAACTCACTCCAGAAAACTGGCAACAATGGATGAATCAGTTCGGTAAACGGGATGGCTCAATCGTACTACCGCGCTTTAAATTGGAGTACGAAATTCAACTCAACAAAGCCCTAAAAGCCCTAGGAATGGACGTTGCTTTTGATGATCGGGCTGATTTTTCTAATATGACGGAAGAAGATGTCTTAATTAATCAAGTCAAACATAAAACCTTTGTCGAAGTGAATGAAGAAGGCACAGAAGCAGCCGCAGCTACTTCTATTGGCATGGTTCTCACCTCTGCTGCTATTCCCCAAACCCCCTTCGAGATGGTGGTTGACCGCCCCTTTTTCTGTGCGATTCGCGATAATCAAACCGGAACAATTTTATTCATGGGTTCCATTCGAGAACCAAAATAGAAACCAGAAATATCAATGTAGCTGGCTGAATAAATCTTTGAACCCGTTTTAACGGGTTTAAGCTTTAAGCCAGAACTTTAGTTCTCGGCTCAAGGCTCGTACCATCCAGGTTAAAGTTGTTATTTTTGGATAAATTAGAATAGGGGAATACTCGAAAGCGTAATCAGGACGAGGAAATAACAATGGGAACAGCAACTCTTATCCCAGACAAGTTCTCACTGGACGACTTTATGGTCAATCCGCCTGAGAAAATGGAGTGGGTAAATGGTCAACTGGTGGAAAAAAACGGTATGACACTCAGACATGGCAAAATTCAATTGAGGCTAGGTCGTTACTGGGACGATTACAAAAACTCCAGTGGACAAGGTGGAGAGGTTTATACTGATGTGCCTTGTCGCACCAATAAGCAGGGACGTTCTCCTGATGTGGCATATCTGACACCGGAACTGGTGGCGCAGTTTGGCAATGTAGCCACATTGCCTCAGAGTTTTCCCTTATGTGCTGAGATTGTTTCGCCAACGGATATAGCCGAGACGGTGTTGCTCAAAGCCCAGGAGTATTTAGAGTCGGGGGGTGAAGAAGTTTGGCTGGTGTTTCCGGAGAGTCGCTGGGTGATGGTGATGACGGAAAATCAGGGGTTGATGTTTACATCGGGTCAACAGGTGAAGACACAGAAAGCCTTACAGGGTTTTACCGTATCTGTGGATGAGTTGTTGGCGTAAGCTGCATCCTTTCCCATCCCCTCGTGTTTCTCTATACACTATAGAAGTAGGCAGTTTGCCAGCGTCACTCGTATCCTAGAAAAGGGTTCTTGCGTACTTAAAGGAGCATCAGTTATTATGGCGGACTTGGGAAATCTGTTTCAAAAAGCGTTTTATCTGGGCGTTGGTTTAGCCTCTTATGCTAGTGAGAAAGCTGGGGGAACAATCGGGGAACTGCGAACTCAAGCTCAAAAGCTGGCGGATGAACTGGTTGCTCGTGGTGAAATGACCACTGAAGAAGCTCGTAAGATGGTTGATGATATGGTGCAACAAGCTCAACAGCAGCAGCAATCGGCTCAACCTCCGCAACCCGACAAGACGGGAACTGAACCCCGCCGGATTGAAATTATTTCTGACGACGAGGAGCAAACCTCTAGCGAAGAGCAGAATATTGACGC
>NZ_JBKHHI010000232.1:0-10379 GCF_046539235.1 Coleofasciculus sp. | reverse complement strand
GCTGAGTCCAGATGGTGAATATCTGATTAGTGGGAGTGAGGACAAGACAATCAAGATTTGGCATCTGCATCGGGGGGAACTCATGCAAACCCTTGAAGATCATACCGCCCCAGTATACGCCCTTGACATTGGTGCTGATGGATTCCTTGCTAGTGGGAGTGAGGATAAGACAATTAATTTGTGGCGTCCCTTGTAGCGCCATGGCTTACCTTCATTTGGTTTCCTCTAGTGAGGGAGAAGAAGAATCCGGAGACCAAACCCCAATATCAACCGTCATCGATATAATACCTGCGATCGCGGCGGCTATTCCCAGAATTCCCCCCACTATTTTCCCCACTTTCACCCATTCCGCCTTCGTTTGCGGAAATCCAGGAACCCTTATCCCCCGCCTGATTCCCAATAACGCTAACCACTCCTCCATTGTTTGTGGGCGATCGCCATATTCCAATTTCATACCTTGGACAATCCCCTGATTCACCTGTTCAGAAATGTCTGACTTTAGCGTCTTCGGTGGAATTAAATCAGCGATATCATCCAAACGATCTAACGCGGTTGCAGGTAACTTCCCCGTTAGCAAAACATACAATGTTGCAGCTAATGAATAAACATCCGTATACACCCCCTGTTCTCGGTTCGTTGAACTTAACTCCACCGGGGCGAATTGCTGATCTTTCCAACGAGAGGTTAACGGATTATTAAACTCCCCCGCTAAATCAAAATCAATCAGCACCGCCTGCTGCTTTCCGGCGCGTACCATAATATTCTCTGGCTTCACATCCCGATGCAGCAATCCCTGTTGATGCACCTCGATTAACGCTTCACCCACCTGCTGGATATAAACCAAGGCTTCCTTTTGGGGTATGGGTAGCGTCAAGTCAGAGAGTTTAATCCCGGCGATATACTCCATCCAAATACAAAAAACTTGCCCCTCTTTAAATGTGCGGTAAACTCGGACAATATGAGGATGTTTACAACGTTCCAGCTTCAGCGCCTCATCACGAAACTTTGACTCGATACTGGTTCGTTCTGCATCCGGAAGTTGACTGAGAATATCCTGATTGAGGGTTTTGACGACAAAATCCTTTCCGGTATCATCCTGAACCCGATAGGTAATCGCACAACGTCCCCGTCCTAATTCCTGTTGTATGGTGTACTTGCCATTTTGTAACGTCTGTCCCTTTGTCCAAGCCATTACCTGTAAATCCAAGACGTTACCTTATTCTGACACAAGGGTAATTTATTATTGGTCATTTGTTTATGTAAGGATTTGAGGACTATTTACTATTTATCAATTAAAAAGCACAAATAAAACAACGAATAATGCTAACTTGTTCTCTGTTTGCGGAAACAAGTAAACAATTAAGATTTATTTTGTCTTAACTTAAAATATCTGTAATCAAGATATCCTAGACGTTATTAGCGAGAAAAATTAGTTAGCTGATTGGGTAATTCAGGGTAAAAGCAAAAAACGAATGGATATCGTAGAATACAATCGCATCAAGCTGACCATCCGCCATCGACCTCTGTTGTTGTGGCTTTTGAGTACTGTTCTCGCCGCAGTCGGGCTAGGGGTGATTGCCTTTCAAGGCGGGTCAGCCCTAACCTGTCAACGATTAGCCCAAACAGGCAGTTGTGAATTGGTCAACTCCAGGTTGGTCGGAGCAGAGGTTAGAACCATTCCTTTAGAGAGTTTACGAGATGCCAGGATTGAGATCAATCCCAGGAATGAGAGTAATGATACTTATCGGGTGGTTCTCTTAACGGGGAGCGGAGCAATTCCCTTAACGTCGGATTATAGTTCCGATAGTAATCAGCAAGAATCTATTGCTTCCCAAATTAATACCTTTATTATGAATCAAGACCAGGTATCCCTGAACGTGCAGCAAGACGATCGCTGGTTTAGTTATCTGTTTGGCAGTTTATTGATCGGGGTGGGGTTGTTCGTGGCGGTGCATAAGGGGAAAGTCGTTACCTTGAGCTTTGATAAAGTGCGCGATCGCATGATGCTCAAGCAACGGGGTTTGCTCGGTGGTACAACCATAGAACTCCCTCTTGCCGAGATTGTTGATGTGACGATAGAAACGATTAGAGATGCCAAAGAGCGCCAGATAGAGCGAGTGGCTCTGGTTTTGAATTCGGGTAAACATCTTGCCATCACTCCCGATGCTGATCCATTCTGGGACTACAAAAAAGTGGCTCACTGTATTCGTCTCTTTCTAAATCTCAACTCGGAGCAGTCGTCGGGAAAGACGCCACAGCTCTGAGCTGGGGGAGCAATGTTCGAGACGTAGCATGCTACCTCTGGGAGATGAGGGCGGGTTTTGAACCAACTTTATCATCAATAGCTGGCGTGAAGTTCCTAAACCCGCCCCTACACACCATGCCCTCTTTCGGAAGCGAAGGATCAAAACTCAAAACTTTCTAACAACGCGCTAACCTATTCCTGGTAGGCTGATAGCTGAGATTAACAGCGTAGATGGCTAATATGGGACTGAATCGGCGGACTTTCCTGCAAAAAGCTGGCTGGGGTCTAGCGGCACTGGGAGTCAGTGAAACGGTACTATCACTCCTTGGTGATAAAAGTTTAGCCGTGCCTTTGTTGGAGCGTTATTTTCAGGTGCTGGCACAACCCGGTGGACGTAAGTTGGCACTTCTGGTGGGGATCAATGAGTATCCGCGCACGACAGCTTTGGCGGGGTGCGTAACGGATGTAGAGTTGCAACGAGAACTGTTAATTCATCGGTTTGGGTTCCAGGCGAACGATATCGTGACGCTGACGAATAGCCAAGCCACTCGCGAGACGATTGAAACCACGTTTATTGAACATTTGACCAAGCAAGCCGAGGCGGGTGATGTGGTTGTCTTCCACTTTAGTGGTTACGGTAGCCAAGTGCAGATGCCTCAGCCAGATGAAACCTTAGCCTCGGCGGTGCGCTGGCAAAACAGTTTTGTACCCGTTGATGGGATCTTGCCCACAAAAGGCGAACCCGCAGCTAACGATTTTTTAGCAGAAACCTTGGCATTGCTGTTGCGATCGCTAGCCACGGATCAGGTGACAACAGTCCTTGATACCAGTCATACGCAAGCGGTGAATATCCTCAAAGGCAGTCTAAAAGTACGCTCTTCTCCCCGTCAACCCGCCCTAGCGCCTAATCCCGACGAACTGGCGTTTCAAGAACAACTGGTGCAGCGGATCAAAGCCTCATCCAAACCCTGGAAATCATTAGATAAATCCATGCAAATGCCAGGATTGGTGTTAACGGCGGCGGGTTCGTCTCAACCCGCAACCGAGGTGCAGTGGAATGGCTTTAGTGCAGGTTTATTTACCTATGCTCTGACTCAGCATCTTTGGCAAGCCACGGCGGCAACCAGTGTTCAAATTAGCGTCAGTCGAACAGCTGGGATTGTGAATCAATTCGCGGGTAATGAGCAACAGCCACAGTTAACGGGTCAAAAGAGCCAAAATTCCTTGCTTGCCTATTACTTATCCCCCAATCCTCCCTTAGGGGCAGATGGAGTTGTCAGGGGGATTGAAGAGAATGGCAAAGTGGCACAGCTATGGTTAGCGGGATTACCGGCATCCGTGCTGGAATACTATAGTCCCAATTCGGTTCTAGAGTTGCTTGATGGGGAACCGATGAGTTTATCGTCGTCGCCGCCGGAAAATTCCTCAGCTACGGCTAACCCCGCTCAATCTGTCCCTAAATCCGTTCAACTCCAACTGCGAGCCAAAGACGGGTTAACCGCCAAGGCACGTATACTGAGTGGCAATGGCGGGGAAAAAGTGCAACCGCAAGTGGGTCAACTGGTACGCGAACGGATTAGAATATTACCCCGAAATATGGGTTTAACGATCGCCCTGGATACTCACTTAGAACGCATTGAACGGGTGGATGCAACCAGTGCCTTTGCCAGTATTCCTTCGGTGTCATCCGTTGTCGTGGCTGGGGAACAAGCGGCAGATTATTTGTTTGGCAGAGGAAAGAAACAGGCAACAGAAACGTCAGAACCGAAGTTTAAAGGAGGCTATGGACTCTTTTCCCTTGCCCGGAACCCAATTCCTAATAGTCTAGGCGAGGAGGCTGAGGCAGTTAAATCAGCAGTGAATCGCTTAAATGGCAAATTTAAAACCTTATTGGCAATGAAATGGCTGCGGTTGACCGCGAATGAAGGGTCATCGCGCCTGGGGATGCGGGCGTCGCTGGAAATGATTGCCCCGGAAACCAAGACAATCATCCAACGGGAAACCTGGCGCACGTCTGTTGGACTCGCTACCAATAAACCTAAGCAAAATGCGAGTAAGACTCCGCCCTCGGTGGGATCAGCAATAATGCCCAAGTTACCCATTGGCAGTCGGGTGCAGTATCGCGTAGAAAATTATAGTGATCGCCCTTTGTATTTCATGGTGTTGGGTTTGGAAAGTAGCGGCGGTGCGATCGCGTTTTATCAACAACTCCCTTCCCCCGAAGGATTGGAGTCCGAACAAAATCCACCGCTGATCAGTGGTGCGATCAAACCTGGGGAAACTCTGATTCTGCCCAAACCCTCAGCATCCTTTAATTGGATGATTCCCGGTCCTGTGGGTGTGGCGGAAATTCAACTGATTTGCAGCCCTTCTCCGTTCCCAGGTGCGATCGCGGCATTAGAAGCCGCCATGCGTCCCAAGGGAGAGGGAGAACGAGTTGGTGATTTGTTTAATCCCCTGGAAGTCACACGGGCGATTCTACAAGACTTGCATCAGGCGAGTAACATTACTCCCGATAAGTTGGGTATCGGTTCTGATGTGTATGCATTGGATGTGAATGCTTGGGCAACCTTGAGTTTTAATTATCAAGTGGTTTCTTGATTCGTCATTCGTCATTTGTCATTTGTCATTCGTCATTCGTCATATCATGTCCGCCTAAATAGTCATTATTCCTTTGACCTGCCCTGGAGCCTCCTGCCTTATGCCTTCTGTCCTCTACCTTGTCTCCCCGCACTTGGGATAAAACGAGACAATGACCTTTCGACTACTTCCAAGTTGATACGATGGATTGTTAGCGTTAACGATTTGGATGGTTATAGAACTGTCGTTATTTCTGAAATCGTCTAATCTGATTTCCTTAGGGATCTGTGTGCTGATTGGCTTATGGTTGTTAACCCGGTTTCTCTACGGCACATTATCTCGGACACGAGTAGAAATTAAGGAGCAGGAGTTCCTTAAATTAAAGTATAAAGCTATAAGGTTTGGTACATTGTTCTACCCCAAATCCCAACTGCACCTAAACCTAACAATACAGCGATCGCACTCACCACTGCACCGACAACGGGGATAGTGGTTAAGATGACGAAAATCAGCAATCCCATCCCTAAGGGTAAAATTTGCCCCTTGGTTTCAATCCGACTCACTCGAAGTACCCAGCGCCCGCCCAAAAGACTAATCACAATTTGGGGAACGTAGATGACAAACAGCCAAAAGCTAGCCACGAGTACAGTGTAAGTCAACAGTCCTAAGCCGAGAACCAGTGGCACTAATTCCTGGATAATCCAGCCCAAGACGAACATTAGTATCAAGCTAACCACCGGAATGGCGATCGCTAATACTCCCACACTCACAACGACCAGAATCCCCCAACCCGCACTCGCTAAGGGTTTGGATGCAATAGCATGGACTAATTGATTTGTCCAATTGGGTACAATCGCAAACAGCAATAAGCCAACCAGCAGTAATGCTAACCAACGCTGCACTCGATTCCATATCCTTGCAGTTAAGGTTGGAGGCGGTGCTGTTTCTATCTCTTGTCGAGAAATACCCTCAACTATTGTTGCTTGCGGACTGATATCAGCATCGGTGGGAGATTGATAGCGAAGCTGACCCTCAATTTGAGCCGAATCCGTTACCGTTAGCCCCCCTGGAACCTCAGGAATGGGTACAGGAGTTTGACGGACGAAGGTAGGGTTAAAAGAACCATCACCGACGCTAACCTGCACATCACCGCCAACGGTGCCACTCAATTCTAAAGCAGCCATACCCCCCGTCATCCGTTCTGCAACGGTTCCAGCCAGTAGCGCTTGCGCTCCGCCATAGGCTAAACTACCCCCAATAGTGCTACCCGGTTTGATCTCCAGACTGAAGCCTGCGGCGACCACATCATCGGCAATTTCAGCCTCGGTTCCCAATTGCAATACTTGACCCGCTATGCGGACATCATCCTGGACTGTACCGTTAATCACCACGGCTTGACCCGCCGCAATTAAATCGCCTGTAACTGTGCCGTTGATTGTAATTTGGCGACCTGCCCCAACGACATCTCCGTTGACTGTACCGTTAATCGTAATTTGGTTTCCAGCTAAGTATAAGTCATCCTCAATCAACTCATTGACACCAATAACGATCTCTTCTCCACTTTGCATCGTCATTGACCAGACGGGTGAGAGTCCAAATAGCCCTCCCAGCAATACCAAACCGATTAGAAATAGGAGAATTCGTTTAATGGTTATTCGCAGCGATTTCATCCTATCCTCCTCAAGGGGGTTTTGCTTATGCTGGACTATCTCTGGGATTTTGGGCGACTATCAAAAGATAGAGATATTAATCATTGGTTCTAAGTAGGTGGACTTGTATTAAAATTAACGGTTTAGATCAGGGAACAGGGAACGGTTTAACAGGGAACAGTAAGGGTTTGAGGGCGATTTACAGAAGTTGATACAGTCCCGTTTTCTTTTGTCCGACTACTTAGAACTTTTCCACAATCAACAATCAACCCTGAACAATCAACAGTTAATCTCTGTCGAATGATAGATTTATTCTAAATCAGCTTAGTGGATGATAGCGGTAAATTCCTATAGTCAGTGAAGTCTTTTCCGAGGAACTACTCGTGCGCCAGGATCGAATTCTTGCCTTAGTGTTGATTATTATTTGCGTCGTGGTGGCATTGGGGAATTGGCTAGGAGGCGGCACTCCCCGTCCTGAACAGGTAGGTTCTGGCACAGGTATTCGCACCAGAGGTCAAGCGGATGTGGCTCTCCTGGAAGTCTATGGTCTAATTAGCGACCAACCGACAACCACGCCATTTGCTACAACCGATACCTCAAATTCTAATGCGTTGATTAAAGCGATTCGCCAAGCTCGTAATGATCAGGTCAAGGCAATTCTACTGCATATTAATAGTCCAGGTGGAACTCCGGCAGCATCTCAAGCGATTTACAATGAGCTGATGCGAACCCGTGAGGACACTGATATTAAAATTGTTGCCAGTATGGGTGATGTTGCCACGTCTGGTGCTTATTATGTCGCCAGTGCTGCCCATCATATTGTTGCCAATCCCGCATCGGTAACGGGTTCAATCGGGGTAATTGTTCGCACCCAAAATGTTTCGCCCTTGTTGGATAATATTGGCGTGCAAACCGATAATATTAAAAGCGGTCAATATAAAGATATACTCTCTCCATTTCGAGAGACAACATCAGACGAACGGCAAATCGTGCAAGGGATTGTTATGGACTCCTATCAGCAATTCCTGGATGCCATTGTCGCAGCACGGGACATCTCGATGGAGCAGTTAAAACCGCTAGCAGATGGGCGAGTTTTTACCGGGAGACGCGCTAAGGAACTTAATTTAGTCGATTCCTTGGGAAACTCCTATGATGCGTTGCAAAAAACGGCAGAGTTAGCGAATATCCAAGGCGAACCGAAAGTCCGCAATTATACTTCAGGATTTTTGCAACAACCGTTTGATCTGTTGTTCTCGTCGTTTTGGCAGCAGTTGATTCCAGGGTATCAAAGGATTCGTCAGCGGATTGATTGGAACAAATTACCGTTACTGGTGATGGAATAGTCCGTTTTTGACGTTGTACAGATGTTCCGCCGGAACATCTGTAGTGATTTTGACCGCTAACTGTGATTACTCGTTATGCTGGATTCCTTATATACAGCTATTTTCCGCCCCTGTTCAGAAATTCGCTCTCCGATTCAAGCTGCCATTGCCATTGGCTTACTCGTCATACTGATAATGGCGCTAAACGCCGCAGGTGCGGCGGGATTGGGTGTGGGGGGTATCATCGGCTTTGGTGTGCTGTTCCTGTTGGCTGGATTGCTGGGTTGGTATTGGCTGGGAGCATCCCTGAACCTGGTGGCTCAATTGTTCGGGGGACAAGGAAATGGTAGAGAAAGCCTGAGTGCGATCGCGCAAGGCTTGTGGCCCCTACTCCTCACTGCACCTGCGATCGCGGCGAGTCAATGGTCTCAAACCCTGGGCGCTGTGTTCTCTCTGGCGATTACCGTTGGTGTGTTTGGGACTCTGACGATCGCTATCCATCGAGTGCATCAGTTAAGCTGGTTGTCCTCAATTCTCTGTGTGGCGATTACCTTTAGTCTTTCGTTCTTAGCCCTATTCGGACTCATCCTGTGGCCCCTAATGATTATTTTGGGTACCTAAACGCGAGAAATCAGCCATTGTCTGTGCCGAAAAATTGTTAGGATTTGTTACATGGCTAATTCTCGTATCCAAAAATTACTCGGCTATCTGCGCCCTCATACCACTCAGGTATCCTGGGGTATCCTGGCTCTGCTGATTGTCAATGCTGTGGGAGTCTATATTCCCCTCTTGATTCGGGATAGTATTGAGGAACTCCGCATCGCCTTCGCCTTTGATCAGGTGTTGCGGTTAGTCGGGCTGATCTTTATCCTGGCATCCTTGATGTGGGCGATTCGCATGGGATCGCGTATCCTTATCTTTGGCGTGGGGCGTCGGGTGGAATTTGACCTCAAACAAAAGATTTTTCAACATCTGCTTACCCTAGAACCCTCTTATTTCTCAACCAATACAGCAGGTGATTTGATTAACCGCGCCACGAGTGATGTGGACAATATCCGCCGTCTTGTCGGGTTTGCGGTGTTGAGTTTAGCCAATATTGTCTTTGCCTACGGTTTGACGCTACCTGTGATGATGTCGATTGAGTGGCGGCTGACGTTCTTGGCGCTGGCGGTTTATCCAGTCATGTTGATCACAGTGCGCCTGTTTAGTGATAAGCTGCGGACCCAACAACAGGCGGTTCAGGAAGAACTCTCCAACCTCAGCGAATTGGTTCAGGAAGATATGAGTGGTATCTCCCTGATTAAAATTTACGCCCAGGAAGACAATGAACGCCGTGCCTTCCGGGGTTTGAACCAACGACTTTTATCGGCAAATCTGGGATTAGCCAGCACTCGTAATGTCCTGTTTCCGGTGATTGAAGCCCTATCCTATATCAGCTTACTCCTGTTGATGTGGTTTGGCTCTGGTGCGATCGCGCGGGGGGCGATTACTATAGGAGATTTTGTCGCCCTGATTCTTTATGCCGAACGCTTAGTCTTCCCCACCGCCTTACTGGGATTCACGATTACCACCTATCAACGGGGTGAGGTGAGTATTGACCGAGTGGAGTCAATTTTGACCATTGAACCTAAAATTAAAAATGCCCCAGATGCGATCGCGCTGCCACAACCGATTAAAGGAGAGTTGAAAGCCGATCACCTTAGCTATAGGTTCCCCGATGCCAAAACTCCCGCCCTGCAAGCCGTTGACTTTCACATTCATCCTGGTGAAACAGTGGCAATTGTCGGGGCGATTGGTGCCGGAAAATCAACCCTGGCAAATGTTTTGCCTCGCCTGTTGGATATTGCGCCAAATCAGTTATTTCTGGATAGCTCCGATGTCACTCAGATACGCTTACCCGATTTAAGATCTGCGATCGCCTACGTTCCCCAAGATAGCTTTTTATTTAGTACCAGCCTAAAAAATAACATTGGTTACGGCGCACCGGGAAGCGAACAGCCGCAGATAGAACAGGCGGCAAAACAAGCCCAAATTCACGCCGAAGTTCTCAATTTTCCCCAACAGTATGAAACAATGGTGGGAGAACGGGGAATTACGCTGTCTGGCGGTCAGCGTCAGCGAATCGCCCTGGCTAGGGCTTTAGTCATGGATGCGCCGATTCTGATTTTAGATGACGCCCTCTCTAGTGTGGATAATCAGACGGCAACCCAAATTTTGGCGAATCTTTCCACAGGCGTTGACCGCAAAACGGTGATTTTCATCTCCCACCAACTCTCAGCCGCCGCTACCGCTGATCGGATTTTTGTCATGGATGCGGGGAAGATTGTGCAAACGGGGACTCACACTGAACTGATCCAAAGTCCAGGGCTTTATCAAGACTTGTGGAGTCAGCACCAGATTGAGGAAGTTTTGCATTAGTTACAGGGAACAGGGAACAGGGAACAGGGAACAGGGGAAATGTAAAGTTTTGGTAACGAATAATTAGAATTGTCACCGATTTAATTAAAGGTAAAAATCGATACAATTCTCCATCAGTACAGTAGGTTAGTATTGAAAGGGACATTGTAAAAAGCAATAGTCAAA
>NZ_JBKHHI010000231.1:0-10472 GCF_046539235.1 Coleofasciculus sp. | reverse complement strand
GGTGTAGGGGCGGGTTTAGGGACTAAATTCCGCTATTCACCAATAACTGAGCAACAAAACCCGCCCTGATTCAATTATGGGGGCGGGTTTGATCACATTCGGGTGACAAAAAACAATTGTCGGTTAAAGCTGCTTCACCTCAGCCACAAGCTGCGCCACAACATCCTTAGCGCTACCAAATAGCATCATGGTCTTATCGCCATAGAACAGCTCATTTTCAATCCCAGCAAAGCCCGCGTTCATACTTCGCTTAATCACGATCGCATGTTTCGCCTTATCGACATCGAGAATCGGCATACCATAAATCGGACTACTGCTATTGCTACGAGCGGCTGGATTTACCACATCATTGGCACCAATGACGAGGGCAACATCAGTATTATCAAACTGAGGATTGATGTCATCCATGTCGTAGAGATGGTCATAAGAGACATTCGCTTCGGCTAAAAGTACATTCATGTGTCCCGGCATCCGACCCGCAACTGGGTGAATCGCGTATTTGACCTCAACGCCCAGTTTTTCAAGCTGATCGGCTAATTCACGCACCGTATGTTGTGCCTGAGCCACTGCCATCCCATAACCCGGAACAACGACCACGGAGCGGGCATAGCCCAACATCATTGCTCCTTCTTCGGCATCAATACTATGGACAACTTTGTCACCTGTGCTACCGGCACCACCTGCACCGCCTTTGACATCACCGCTACCAAAAGCACTAAATAGCACGTTGGGTAAGGAACGGTTCATCGCCTTACACATAATGTTGGTCAGGATTAAACCGGAAGCCCCAACTAACGCCCCAGCCACAATCAGCATATCGTTCATCACCACAAAACCTGCCGCGCTCGCCGCTAACCCGGAAAACGAGTTCAGCAGTGAGATCACCACAGGCATATCGCCGCCGCCAATGGGTAGGACAAAGAAAATCCCTAACACTGAGGAGATACCCACCATCGACAGAAAGATGGTCGTATTGTCCGGTGTTACTAATAGGTAGCCACTACAGACCAAAAAGCTAATCAGGAGTAAGGCATTAAACAGTTGCTGTAAGGGAAACTTTACGGGTTTACCCGTAATCAACCCCTGTAACTTGCCAAATGCCACAAAGCTCCCGGTGAGTGTAACCCCACCAATTAGCACACCCAGAATCACGGTAATCGTAGACCCTAAGGGTACACCTTGACCCGCGTTCAGCAAGCGCCAAAATTCTCCGATCGCGACTAAGGCTGAGGCGGCACCACCCAACCCATTCAGCAAGCCTACCATCTGAGGCATGGCAGTCATCGCCACTTTATACGCTGCCGTCACACCAATGACAGCACCAATGGCGATTCCCACCAAAATCATTTGATAATTTAAGACCTGTTGGTTCAGCAGAGTTGCCACCACAGCTAGCAGCATCCCGACTGCAGCCCACACATTTCCTTGGCGTGCTGTCGCTGGTGATCCCAGCTTTTTCAGCCCAAAGATAAATAATCCGGTTGCGACTAAATACGTCAGTTCAATCCCAGTCGGTAGAAAGTCGGTCATGGGCTCACCTCTCTTATTTCTTAAACATTTGCAACATGCGATCCGTCACCAGGAAACCGCCCACCACGTTAACCGTGGCTAGCACGACAGCCACTAAACCCAAAATGACGGTGACATTCCATTCCTTTGATCCGGAGATGAGTAATGCGCCGATCACGGCAATCCCGGAAATGGCATTTGCCCCAGACATCAAGGGAGTATGCAGGGTGGGTGGCACTTTGTTGATCACTTCAAAACCAACAAAGGAAGCTAAGACAAAGACAAATAAACTGGCAATGAATGTGGTGGTCATCTTTTTTTCCTTTTTTCGGGTTGATTGTTGATTGTTCATGGTTCATGGTTCATGGTTCATTGTTCATTGTTCATTGTTCATGGGGAAAAACCAAATGATCAACCTGAACCTAACCTATACCTACACCTAGACGGTTGTACTCATTTGAGATAGGGCATCTTTCACCCGCTGATTGCGAATTTCACCCCCATGGGTAATGCAGGTGCTGTCTACAATATCATCCTCAAAATTGAGTTGTAACTGTCCTTCTTTGACCAGGTACTGTAATAACGTTGAGATATTCTTGGCGTACATCTGGCTGGCGTGGGTGGGCATGGATGAGGGGACATTGATTGGACCAATAACAGTCACGCCATGACGGACAATATCTTTCCCCGCTTCGGTAACGGCACAGTTTCCACCTTGTTCAGCAGCGAGATCCACGATGACGGAACCTGGAGTCATTTGCTCAACCATCTCCTCCGTTACCAGTAAGGGAGCTTTTTTCCCAGGAACTTGGGCGGTGGTAATCACCACATCCGATTGCTTGACCTGTTCTGCGATCACCTCTTGGGTGCGCTGTTTAGCCGTGTCAGAGATTTCCTTAGCATAACCCCCTTCCGCCACGGTATCTTCTTGGAGATCGACCTCAACAAACTTGGCTCCCAGACTTTGTACTTCCTCCTTAACCGCGGGACGAATATCAAAGGCTTCTACCATAGCACCTAAGCGTCGGGCCGTCGCGATCGCTTGTAAGCCAGCCACGCCTGCACCCAGAATAAACACTTTTGATGGTTTGATCGTTCCCGCGGCTGTGGTTAACATAGGAAAGAATTTCGGTAACGCGGCGGCGGCAATCAGTACTGCTTTGTACCCGGCTACCCCAGCTTGGGAGGAGAGCGCATCCATACTCTGGGCGCGACTGGTACGGGGAATCAACTCCATACTGAAGGCAGTCACCTTACGATTTGCCAGTTTTTGGGCGACATCTGGCTTACCCAGGGGACTGAGGAAGCTAATTAATGTTGAGTCTTCCCGCATCTGGTTGATTTCATCATCTTTGGGGATGCCCACTTTTACGATCACATCAGCTTCAGCCCAGAGTTTACCTGGATCTGAGACTAGGGTAGCCCCCGCCTCCTCGTAGGCGCGATCGCTAAAAAACGATGCCTCTCCCGCACCATTTTCTACCCAAATCTCTAAGCCCTGTTTGACCAAACGGGCAACAATATCCGGAATCAGGGCGACCCGATTTTCGCCCACTTCAATTTCTTTAACCAGTGCTATTTTCATGAAAACTCCTTGCTTATCGACTCACCGAAAAACTATAACTTGGGTGTTAGGCAACTGCCCTACATGAAGGGCGTATTTTTCTGACATGATAGCCCTTGTCCCTTTCTTTTGCATCAAAGATGCACCGGCTATTTTGGGCGAGAAAAATTTATTTGTCATTGACTAGATAAATATAGATTAATTCCACAATCTGGATAGTTATAGAATCGCCATTTTTCGGTAATAATCAGAAGTATGAGCAGCTTTTCCCCAATTTTGTGTATATTTAACTACAGATAAAACAAAAACGAAGAAGAGGGTGATGATAAGCTGCCAGACACTTTAGCCGAGTCAACGCCGAGAGTCAAGATGGAATAGGGGAAGATAAGCATCAGGCACTTTTCCCGCGTCTTGAGCGTCTGTACCATCGCTGGACTACAGATGAGGTAAATCTGCTACAGTCAAAGATTGTCAAGTTTAGTAAAAAGCTTGGTTTTATTACAGCCGAAGGTTTCCCACTTATGTTTATTAGCAAATCTCCTCTAGGACGCTTGGTGTCAGCCGTTGCTTTAACCGGCTGTTTACTGACTGGCGTAGCGGTTCGGACTTGGGCACAGAGTAATCCCGGACTGACGATATTTAGCGGTGTGCAACGGGAAAATATCCTCAGGTATCATCTAGGGTTTGGAGGTCGAGCCAATCAATGGGATCGATACTACCTGAGGATTCCCAGCAAGAAGATGGAATTGGCGGTGCAGCAGTTTGTCGTTCGTTATCCAGATTATTACACCGGAAAATTTGACACGGATCGAATTGAGGTAAGAGTTAACGGCGAATCCCTACCCATTGCTGAGGTAGATTGGGATAAAGAGAATTACCAGCTCCAGATTTATATGCAAGAGGCAGTTCCAGCCCAGGAGAAGGTAGAGATTGTGTTCTCTAATGTGAAAAATCCCCGGTTTGGCGGTACTTTTTATTTTGAATGTTTGGTATGGACTCCCGGTGATGTTCCCCTACCCCGTTACCTGGGAACTTGGATTCTGACGATTAGTTAGGCGATGGGAATGTTACGATAGTAGATCGTGATGCTTTGGTTTACAGGGTAAAGTAGTATAATCACTTTCGCTTTCTCCCTGTTTTGCCAACTTAAAAGATGTAGCGCGATAAACAATAAACCATGACCAAACGTACATTAGGCGGTAGTAACCGTAAGCAAAAACGCAAATCAGGATTTCGCGCCCGCATGCGAACCAAAAACGGTCGAGCTGTGATTAAAGCCCGTCGCAGTAAAGGACGTTATCGTTTAGCGGTGTAGTGTTATCTTGTCAATATTCAGGACTTACACAAAATTCACCGTTAGGCGTCGATAGTCGCGTAGGGTGCTGGATAATGCGCCCTATTGCCTGTTCTCTGACAAAGGACAAAAGACCAAGGACAAATAACAATTGTTACCCCAGGCGAATCGACTCAAGCATTGGCGAGATTTTAAGGCCGTATACCAAAAGGGAATTCGTCGCTATGGACGCCATTTAACCGTGCGCGGGTTACAGTTACCTAGAGTCTGTTCAGACAACTCACAGGTCAATCCTGACAATCTACCCCCCACTCGCATCGGTATTTCCGTCAGCCAAAAAGTCAGTAAAAAAGCCGTTGTCCGTAATCGGCTCAAACGGCAGATCAGAGCGGCTTTGCGCCAATTATTGCCGCGACTGACACCAGGTTGGCAGGTCATAGTTGGAGTACGCCCCAGCGCCTTGGAGTGCGATTATGCTCAATTTTTGCAAGAATTAGAGCAGTTATTGGTAGATGCTGAGGTGATAAATGGGCATTAAAGAAGAAACCTATTATCAGGGGGGTCCCCATATCGGTGATTTGATTATAAACATTTTGTTGGGGTTCACGGTTATCGCCCTGCCCTTAACCATTGGGGCGGTTGTGCGAGCATTGTGGTTGCGCTATCGGGTGACAAATCGCCGCATTTCGGTGACAGGGGGATGGCAAGGGCGCGATCGCACGGATATTATCTACTCCGAAATTGCCCAACTGCGGAAAGTTCCCCGGGCTATCGGTCTATGGGGAGATATTGTGGTTATCCTGAAAGATGGTAGCCGTCTAGAACTGAGAGCTATGCCTCAGTTTCGCGAAATTTACGACTATATCGGTGAAAAAGTTGCTGCCAAAACGGGTAAACCCCTAGATTCCGTTAAGGCTTAAAGTATAGCGGCGATGAGTAAGGGAGCAATGTTCGTGGGTGTCAATTGTCGGGTGTGGGGAATAATTGAACTCCTTACCTGGTGCAGAGAGCGCCCACCTGATCAGAAATTTCCGCCAAATTTCTGTATTTTTGGATACATTTTCCCGTTAATTTTCTTTGGGCTGCCCCAGAATGCGATCGCCTGAAAGCCGCCCCATGGGGTTACAGCGTGGAAAATCCCAGGGGCAATTGGCTGACATTGGCTCCCATTGCCGCCAATATTCGATAAATTAGATTCAGAAAACTTTACAGCGCCTAGGTTGACTTTATACGAATGGATTTTGGTATCGGGTTTCTTTCTAACAACGTCATGCTGCCAATCCTGGATTTCTTTTACGGGATTGTGCCTAGCTACGGTCTTGCCATCGTGGCACTGACTCTGGTAATTCGCTTTGCTCTCTATCCCCTGAACGCAGGCTCCATTCGCAACATGAGGCGCATGCGAATTACCCAACCGTTAATGAAAAAGCGGCAAGAGGAAATTCAGCAACGCTATGGCGATGACAAGGTGAAACAACAAGAGGAGATGAGCAAACTCTTCCAGGAGTTTGGTAATCCTCTAGCCGGGTGTTTCCCGGTGCTACTGCAAATGCCTGTATTATTTGCCCTATTTGCCACATTGCGGGGATCACCGTTTTCTAATGTGAACTACACGGTGGATGTGCAAATCTTTCCCCGGGAGAAAATGGAGTTCATCCAGCCTCAAGCCTTTGCCACTAAACCCCAAAATATTTACTTTGCCGATGGGGTTCACGCACCCGTCGCCGCTGTCTTACCCAGCGGTAATCGTTTAGTGGTGGGGGAGAAAACCCCAATCGACTTTCAATCCGTTGAAGGAAAATCCCTAAGCACCCTGGAGAAGGAATATCCAGACACCAAAATTGTGCCTAAATGGGAAATCACCAAAGGGGAAGACAAGGTACGCTTGACAACAGATGGCACCCTGGAAGCCTTAGCACCGGGCGATGTAACCCTAAAGGCGACAATTCCTGGACTAGCCGCCGAGCGAGGATTCCTGTTTATTGATGCCTTAGGGCGAGTGGGTGCCTTTGGAGATGAGGGCGACATCCACTGGGATATTGTGGGCATGATTCTATTTTTTGGCGTGAGTTTGTATGTGAACCAGATTCTCACGGGTCAAAATGCTCCTAGTGGTTCATCGCAACAAAATACGGTGAATAAGATTACGCCAGTTTTATTTTCCGGGATGTTCTTCTTCTTCCCCTTACCCGCCGGGGTGTTGATGTATATGGTGATTGCTAACGTTTTTCAGACGCTGCAATCCTTCATTTTGATGCGAGAACCCCTACCGGACAATATCCAAAAAATGGTTGATGAGCAAGAAAAAGCGGAACAGAAAACCAAATCAAAGGAAAAGTCAGGCGAAGGGCGAGAATCACTGCCATTTGAACCGAAACGTTCCAAGAAAAAAGCGTCAAGTTAGTTATGAGTAATCAGCAGCGGGGTCAGCAGTGGCTAGAAGAGTTGCTACGCTTATCTAATGTGTCGGCGACAGTGCAAGTATCTGAGGAGTGCCAAGATAGTAAAGCGAATTACTGGTTAACCATTGAGCAAAGCCAATTAACTGAGGCAGAGATTCAAACCCTGATTGGGGTTAATGGTAAGGTACTTGATGCGCTACAGTATCTGGCAAATGCAACGCTTAACCTGGGTAAGCCATTAGCAGATCAGGCGGCGTATACCGTTGAACTCAATGGTTACCGTCTACAGCGTCAAGAGGAACTCCGGATACTGGCAGATCAGGCGGCGCAGAAAGTACGGGAGACGGGTCAAGATTATGAATTGCGATCGCTCTCCGCTGCAGAACGCCGTCAAGTGCATAGGTTGCTCCAGGAATGCGAAGATTTAGAAACCCACAGTCAGGGTCAAGAACCAAACCGTCACTTGGTGGTGCGTCTGCGTCCTTAACTAACGATCAGGGTTTAAAATCAGGGGTAGGCGTGGTTTGTTGGCAGCAAAGGAGTGGCATCATGGAAGCAATTTATATTCCTGGATTGCTTAAATTACCAGAGCAAACCGAGGTGATTCAGGTCAATGAATTCCTGCCCGATTTAGAAACCCTAACGCCTGTGCGAGGAGGCTTGCAAGTTAAGCATCAAGGGAATTATTTAGAAGTATCGGCGCAAGCCGAAACGATTATTACCCTAGCCTGTAACCGTTGTTTGCAGCAGTACAATCATCGGTTAAGCGTGGATGTATCGGAACTGGTTTGGTTAGATGAAGCCGCCGAGCAACAGGATCTGGGTATGTTGGAACGAGAAACGCCCTTGGAGGAGTTAGTGGAAACCTTACATCCCCAAGGGTATTTTGATCCCAATAGTTGGCTTTATGAACAATTATGTCTAGAAATTCCACCCCGACAGTTATGTGACGCCAATTGTCCAGGAATTGTCATGGATGAGAATGATAGTACAAAGCCAACGGATCGGCGTTGGGATGCTCTGGAAATTTTGAAGGGAAAATTGCCAGGTTAATGGTTGATTGTTCATTGTTGATTGTTCATTGTTGATTGTTCATTGGTCAACATCCATTTAGGGGCGGGTTTGGGGATAAATATTGATTTTCCCTAACTGGGATACGAAACCCGCCCTCCTCTGATTCAATACAGGTAAAATGAGGTATGGTGACTGATTCGCTTTGACGTTGTTGCATTTCCCGCCAATACCCCATGAGTTTTAATGATCAGTTTGAGCTGCTGCTACGCGCCCGCTATCCCCTGATTTATATCCCCACCCTGGAAGAAGAACGAGCCGAAGTCGCGATCGCACAGGCGGCTCAACGCTTGGGTGAACGGGCGGTTTATCTGTGGGATTTTGTCGATGGCTATCAAGGGAACCCCAATGATCAAGGATTTGGACGCCGCAATCCCTTACAGGCTTTAGAATTTGTCGAAAAAATCCCCCCAAACGCCCCGTCTATCTTTATCCTGAGAGACTTTCACCGCTTTCTGGACGATATCTCCGTTTCTCGCAAACTGAAAAACCTGGCGCGACTCCTAAAATCCCAGCCGAAAAACATCGTCATTGTTACCCCTCAAGTCGCCATCCCCTCAGACTTAACCGAAGTGCTGACGGTACAGGAGTTTCCCCTACCCGATGTTGGGGAAATCAAAGCCGAAATTAGCCGCTTAGTCGCCGCCACCAGTCAATCCCTCAGCGACAAAGTTTTAGATGAACTGGTGCGCTCTTGTCAAGGGTTATCCTTAGAACGGATTCGTCGAGTCTTAGCCAGAGCGATCGCGGCGCAAGGACAAATCCAACCCGATGACGTGGAAATGGTGCTAGAGGAAAAACGCCAATCGATTCGGCAAACTCAAATCTTAGACTATTACCCCACCAGCGAACGAATTTCCGATATTGGCGGCTTAGATAACCTGAAAGACTGGCTGCTGCGCCGAGGCGGTGCGTTTACCGAACGCGCCCGACAATATGGATTACCCCATCCCCGTGGCTTGCTATTAGTCGGAATCCAAGGCACCGGAAAATCACTCACCGCCAAGGCGATCGCCCATCATTGGCATCTTCCCCTATTACGCTTAGATGTCGGGCGTTTATTTGGCGGCTTAGTCGGAGAATCCGAATCCCGTACTCGCCAAATGATTCAACTCGCCGAAGCCTTAGCCCCCTGTATTCTCTGGATTGACGAAATTGACAAAGCCTTTGCGGGAGTAGAATCCAAAGGCGATTCCGGTACCGCCAGTCGGGTTTTTGGAACATTTATCAACTGGTTAGCCGAGAAAAAATCCCCCGTATTTGTTGTGGCTACCGCCAATAATATCCAAGCCCTCCCACCGGAAATGCTGCGGAAAGGGCGATTTGATGAAATTTTCTTTGTCGGCTTACCCTCACAAGCGGAACGCCAAGCGATTTTTGAACTACACTTAGGGCGACTGCGCCCTCATAACCTCAAGAACTATGATCTAGAACGACTCGCTTACGAAACCCCCGACTTTTCCGGCGCAGAAATTGAACAAACCCTAATCGAAGCCATGCACATTGGTTTTAGTCAAAATCGAGATTTCACCACCGATGATATATTAGAAGCTGCCAGCCAAATCGTTCCCCTTGCCCGTACCGCCCAAGAACAAATTCAATTCCTTAAAGACTGGGCGGCGGCGGGAAAAGCACGGATGGCGTCAAGAGATAATCGTTTAAGTAGTCGGATTCAGCGTCAACTGCAATAAGCTGTTCGGCATTTAGATTAGGATATCTCAATTGCTCAAAGGCAATAGGCAACAGGCAACAGGCAACAGGCAACAGGGGATAGATGATTTAAATGCGTCTTAGCTTAAAAGTTTTGAGTTTTGATTTTGACCCTTCGCTTCGCTCAAATAACCTGGCGCGTCTGTAGGGGCGGGTAATGAAACTTTCTTTTTTGTCTTGATAGTAACGTTTGTACAAAACCCGCCCTGACTAACCTTTAAATGTGATAAATAATGACAAATAACCAATAAAAAATTCTATGATATCAGGTATTACCAAATTTTTGATCGGTTTTACTCTAGGCATCGCCATCCTATTAGCCGGGGGTGGTGCCGTCGCCTATTACTTTGTCACAAAATTATCAGTCAATCCAGCTAAACCCATTTTTGCCGAAGAACAACAAGCCAAATCACCGGTTAAATCCCCTGATTCTGCCAAGAAACCCGCTCAATCTGCCCAGAAGCCAAAACCCAGTCCGAGTCCTAGCCCCACTCCCAGTGAATCCCCAGAACCTGAAGAATTACCCCCTGGCGCGTATGAGGCGCGGGTAACCTGGCCCGAAGGATTAAGCCTGCGCGATTCTCCCAGTCTTAATGCCAATCGCATTGGTGGCATAGCCTACAATAAGGAAATTATCATCCTCAAAGAAAGCGATGATCAAAAATGGCAGAGGGTACGCTTGTCTGGTAGTGAACAAGAAGGTTGGGTCAAGGCGGGAAATGTTGAGCGAGTCGAATAAGTGTAGAGACGCGCCATGGCGCGTCTGTATTTTGACCCCGTGCTTCTCTCAATGGAACCTGGTTTGTAGGGGCGGGTTTTACTACTATCGTTTCCTTAGCACTGATTAAGTAACTAAACCCGCCCCGATCAAATGACAAATGACAAATGACAAATGACAAATGACAAATGACAAATGACAAAT
>NZ_JBKHHI010000230.1:0-10500 GCF_046539235.1 Coleofasciculus sp. | reverse complement strand
AAAAACAAGGCACTCCAACGAGCGATAGTTTCTGTGGCTACATCCTGGTCTAATAAAGGTCTAACAGGATCGCGAACGGGGTTATCTTCATTGGTAATCCCATAATGGTTAGCCCCTTTGACAATGACTAAAGCCTTGGGTGGATCTTGAATTTGGTTGTAAGTAGCTGTAATTTCCACTAAATCGGCAATTGTGTCTTGACTCCCGGCAATTAAAGCGGTGGGAATTGTTTGATTATTAATCGGCGGAAATGAACCTGTTTCGGGGGGATCTTTAAAGTTTGTACCATAGAAAATACCAGCCCTTAATTCGGGAGGCTGGGTAAATTTACCAGCGCATACTCTAGGAACGCAGATGTCTTGAATAACAGCTAATCCGACAAAACCGCCAAAGGAATGTCCGAGTAATCCTAGTTTATTGGTATTAACAATTCCCGCAATCGGTGAAGCAGAATTAGTGTTTTCTTCTTTTATATAAGAAAGAACATCATTGACTTGCTGCTGTTCGGCAATAAACCCAGTGACGGGTTCTCCTGTTCTGGGATTGGTTACAGTTCGTTCATGATTAGGGACAATCACGACAAATCCGTAACTGGCAACGGTACTGGCGAAATTGGCGTAATCGGCTTTATCCACTAATGCTCCTTGCAACATTAGGGCGATGGGAAATTGATTGGTGTTGGTGTTATAATTTGAGGGAATTGGGAAATAAATATCAGCGGGATCACCATTGGTTGTAATTGTTGTTTGATAGGTATTGACTGTATCGAATAAAGGCTCGGCGCTAAAAGTTGCAGAAGTTGCTTCTCCTAGTCCTAAAGCAATTAATAATGCCCCGATTATGGTTACAGATGATTGTTTTTTTGTGGATAAGCAACTCATTGTCTGCGAGATTTTCGGATTATTTTAAGACTGTCGGAAAAATTGAGTCCATTGTCAAGTGTTTCGGATAGGTTGCACTCATGGAGTGGCGTGGCACATCTAAAATGGTGGAATAGATTTTACGGTTAAATTGGGCGCACGTCAGCCATCCGTGTCAACTTAAGCTCAACCCCTCACCCCCCTCACAAGGGTAGGTTTTTTAAGGTTGGGGTTCAGGTTAGACTTGGAGGACAAGTAGACCATCACTTCGACTTCGCTCAGCGACCGTAGACAAGGAAGAGTTTTAACGAAAAATAGGGCGTTTCGGCTTTGAGAAGTTAGAAGTTAGTTTGACCGAACCGAATTCTGTACGGTTTTTCCCCCTTGTCTTCTTTCCTTCCTTGTCCCCAAGTCTAGTCTCCACCCTAAAATAAAAAACCTACACCTGTCAGGAGGGGGTGAGGGGGAGATGAAGGAAACAGTAGTGCTTTTCGTCTCCCTATAAGTGCAAGCTTTTCACCCATCCAGGAGCGATGGATTGCACTTAGAGTCGGCTTTAAACCTCCTCTAACTCTTGATAGATAAGGATTTCCAATTTGTGCAGCAAGCCCTAAATAATTGAAAAAGACATTAGATTTTAACCTAATGCCTTTTTGGTCGATTATAGCCTAATATAGCGAACAGGTTAACCTACTGTCACTTGAGTCGTGTCAACCGCTTTGGCCCCATTAACACCTCTAGCAACCTTCACCATCTTGTCCAAAATAGCCTGATTCGGAACCTTACCTTTCAACACCACAGTGGTACTCGTTTGGGCGACATAAAGCGTATTGATATCATCTAAATCCGGATCTTCATCAAATGCTAACGCCACCCGCTTGGCTAAACCGCTTTGGTCATATTCTCCATGTAAACCAAGACGTTCTGGAGGAGTGGTGGAGAGTTTCGTCGTGGCTGGGGCTTCATCTGTTTTTGGGCGACTGGCGGCGGATGAAGGCTGCTGCTGTGTTGGAGGGTTTACTTTTGCCTCTTTTGGCTTGTCCATGCCAAATAGTCGTTGTAACCAACCCATATTCTGTTAAACTCCGATTATACTTTGATGATTGATCTATTCATTATCGGTTAACGTTAGGAGTTTGAACATCTATCAATAAGAATAGTTAAGGGTGATCAGTGGATGATTCGCTTTTATTGCTCAGGGTTTAAATCTACACTTTAATCAATCTATTTTAATCGGGGGTAGCATGGCTGAAAAAATTGAGACGTCGCACCCTATCAGTGACAGGGATAACCCGAATCATCATCAATCTTCTCTGGGACTATCCGCATTGACTCAGGCTCAACTCAATACCTTAATTATTCAAGCAAACGTACAATGTCAAGAAGGACAACTACCAACCTATATCCCCTTACTAGCGCAGGCAAATCCAAGCTGGGTGGCGATACAGGTACAGAGGATTCAGGGTGAAGGCGTGGCGGCGGGTGATATTCGTCGTTCATTTCCGTTGATGAGTGTGATTAAGCCGTTTGTCTTACTATTTTTGCTGGAACAATTGGGGATAGAGGCGGTATTTTCTCAGGTGGGGATGGAACCGTCTGATCAGCCATTCAATTCCTTAGCCCAACTGCAAGCTGATCGGGGAAAGCCCCGCAACCCGATGATTAATAGTGGCGCGATCGCACTCGCTGGGCGTTTACCGGGTAAGGATGGGGCGTCTCGTTGCGAAAGCCTGCGCCAGTGGTTGAATCAGCGATCGCAGTCTCAGTTGGTTTTAGATGAGGCGATGTTACAGTCGGTGCGTTCTCTCCCCAATGAACGGAATCACGCGATCGCGAATCTATTAGCCACCTCTGGCTATCTGGATCATCCAGAAATTGCCCTGGATACCTACAATCACATCTGTTGTCTATCGGGAACCGTGACGGATTTAGCTCAACTGGGGATGCTGCTGGTGCAGGATAGTAGCATGATATCACCTCAACACCGTTGCACAGTTAACGATATTCTAATTACTTGTGGATTGTATCAAGCTTCCAGTCGCTTTGCGGTAGAGGTTGGATTGCCAACTAAGTCTGGGGTGAGTGGAGTGATATTATCTATCGTACCGTCTCAGGGTGCGATCGCTTGTTATTCTCCGGCGTTAGATGAGACGGGTAATTCTAAAGCGGGGTTGTTTATTGTGCAGCAATTAGCCCAGGGTTTAAAGTTGAGTGGTTTTGGTTGAATTCCAACATCGGAATGATATTTTTTTAACGCAGAGAGACGCAGAGGGAAAACGCAGAGGTTCGCAGAGGGGCTGTAAGTGTTTTGATCAAGATTGTGTAGGGTTTTGAAATTGTTGGAAATACTAGGTTACTGGACTTTAGACGACTTTAGCTTTTAGCCTTGGGTTTTAACCTAAGGCGATTTAATGCGAGTGGGAAAAAATTGATTATTAATACAGTTCATATTTTAAAAAGGTGCAAGGAATAGAACCGTTATACACCGGAATTCGCCGCGATGCTTTCAATCCGACTCGCTTGGCTAACTGCTTATTTCCAGTTAGGATAAATGCTGTCCAACCTTTAAAGCGTTGTTTAAAAATATCCCCTAGTAATTTATATAAATCTCCCAATTCCTGAACATTTCCTAACCGTTCTCCGTAAGGAGGATTGCAGATAATTATCCCGCGATCGGCTGGTGGTTCTAACTGGGAAAGGTCTTGTTGAATAAAGGTGATCTGATCTAAAATGCCACAATTCTGGGCATTACTCCGGGCTTGATTGAGGATATCCGCCTCGCGATCGCACCCTATAATCGGTGCGGCTAATTCCTGGTGCTGACAGGCTTTTGCCTGCCTGAGTAGTTGTTGCCAAAGGGTGGGATCAAAGTCTAACCAACGCTCAAATCCAAACTGTTCTCGAAACAATCCGGGGGCAATATTTAAGCTGATTAAACTGGCTTCTAAGGGTAATGTTCCGGAACCACACATTGGGTCTAATAAAGGTAACTTCGGATGCCATTCTGCTAATTCTAACAGTGCGGCGGCTAAGGTTTCTTTCAGGGGGGCGAGTCCCATAGCAGATCGATATCCGCGTCGATGCAGACTGGTTCCTGAACTATCTAAACTAAGAATACATCGGTTTTGATGAATGTGAACATTGACTAACAAATCAGGCTTTTCTATATTGACACTTGACCGTTTACCAATCTGGTTCCGTTGTTGATCAACGATCGCGTTTTTCACCTGGAGGGCACTAAAGTGGCTATGATTAAGCTGTTTAGTCTTTCCTGTCGCATTTACGGCTAAGGTTTGCTGCGGTTTGAGGTATTGCGCCCAAGGAATGGTTTGCACTCCCTGATAAAGCTGTTTCGCATTCGTACAAGGAAATTCGGCTAAAACGACGAGTACCCGAAAAATCGTTCTCGCCCAGAGATTCACCCGATACATTAACGCTGTATCCCCCTGAAAATGCACCCCGGTAAAATCGGGACGCACCTCCTGCGCCCCTAGGCGTTCAATTTCCTGCGCCGCAATGGGTTCTAATCCACGGGCGACTGTGGCAAAATAGTGGTTCACGTTTTATGGTTTAATACAGAGTCAGAACATTATTAGGAGCTAAACCCATCTGATGTTTAACCTGATGGATCGGTTAATTTTTAACAGTCTAGATAAATTATATAAGTTTTATTCTAAAAAAGAGTTAGGCTATCAACTAGCACAACTGAATCAACCCGATACTCGATATAAAACACTGCTCAAAGAAGTGGAAGGGGTTTATAAAGAGATACTGCTGACTGATTTACCCGACTATGACGAGGTAAGAACTGATTTACTGTTTAAACTTTTAGGTACATCGGTCAGTGAAGCGCTATATATTGTCAATTATTTACATAAATCTTTACCCTTATCAGGGGATATCTGTGAATTTGGCGTCGCCCAAGGTGCGACATCAGCATTAATGGCGTATGAAATTCAAAAGACGGATAAAACAATTTGGCTTTTTGATTCCTTTGCTGGATTACCCCAACCCTCCGCTAAAGATACACTAAAAGATGATATTTTTAATCTCGGATCAATGGATGCCTACAGGGGGACAATGCTCACCGCTGTTGATCTGGTGCAAAAGCGATTAAATGATATTAACTTTCCCTCAGAACGGACTCAAATTATACCCGGGTTTATTGAAAAAACGATTCAGTCATCTGAATTCAGTTGACGCGGACCCATGGTATCTTTGACGCCGAGACACCATACATCTAGTAGGTAAGTACAAACGATGAATCGGTCATACTTGGGTTTGCGGGTAATACAGACTAAGGCTAAACCTCGGTCGATATTGTCCTCGGTTTCTTGGATTGGATCAGGGTTTTCGTGGAGATAATAGTCCGCACAGTTGGCGTTGACGAAGCATTCAAAAACGGGATCTAATTCTCCCGATGCAACACGGGCAAGTGTTTTTTCCTCCGCCTGTTCTTTGATATAGGTGGTGACTTCAGCCGCCCGTAATCCTAATTTGCGAGCAATTTGTTTCGGTGTTAAGTTGCGATCGCGTAGTTCGGTGATTTCTTGTTTTTGTTCGGGTGTCATTGTTTTGTCATTGGTTATTGGTCATACTCGAAGAGCGCAAGCTACGTCCTTTGTAAGGGGTTGAGGAGTTACCAAGCAACAGTTAGTAGATTTTCAATGTCCTGAAAGTGACGATCGCGTGTTGCTAATGTCAAGTTATATTGGAGAGTAAGTGCGGCAATCCAAATATCGTTTTCAGGTAAAGGACGCCCTTTAAGACGTAACTTGTTTTTGACCTCCCCGTAGTAACGAGCCGTTTGTGTATCACATCCAAGGACAGTACTGTTGGCGATTAATTCATTAATCCGTTCTAAATTGTCTTTTTGCCGTCCTGATTTCTTAGCACCATAATACAACTCGCCAACGGCGATACTGGGAATGAAGACTTCATCAGCTTGGATCAGCTTGTTTCTCACGGCTACGTTATCAGCAAAGAGCGCAATGATGATGTTAGTGTCTAATAAGTATCTACCACTCATCAAGGTCAACCTGCTCACAATCTTGTTCTATTGCTTGGCGCATCAACTGAACATCATCGGGTGGAATTGAACCTGCAAAACGTAGTAATTGTCGCCCAGGGACGCCTTGAATTGTTGAACCGGAAATAGTGCGTGCAAATTCCAGCACTCGCCACTGCAAGTCTTGAGGCATAATTTTCAGTTGTTCAATTAGCTTGTCCAGAATAGGTGTATCCATCTGTTCGGGTGTCATTTTTTTGTCCTTAGTCATTCGTCATTCGTCATTCGTCGTTCTTCTGCTTGGATTATCATTTGATTTAATGTCTCAATCGTTTATTGTTCAATCAACCTCCAGAAGCGATCATCTTGAGCGATCGCGTCAAAGTCCAAATCCGTTCTGGCTTCCTGACGATACGCCGGATTCAGGGCGATCGCTTTTTCTAAGTTGTCGATACTGAAGTGAACCTGACGTTGTTGAGCATAGCCGATAGCTTTCTGATAAAAAGCTGGAGCATAATCGGGTTGAATGGCTAATGCCTGATCATAACTCTCTAACGCTTCCTGATTGCGTTTTAACTTGAGTAACATATTCCCCTTATAGGTCCAAGCTTTATAAGAATCGGGTTTGAGTTCGATCGCCTTCTCAAATGACGTTACCGCCTCCTCATACCGTTCCAATACCGCCAAGGCTAAGCCGCGATTAAACCAGGCTATGCCATCATCTGGTTGCACTTGTACGGCTTTGTCAAAGGAATTATAGGCTTCTTCATGTTGCTGCAGTGCGCCGAGTACCACACCGCGATTTACCCAAGCTTCATGGTAATCGGGTTTGATTTCCAACGCCTGCTCAAAGGATGCGATCGCATCCTCCCGGCGTTTCAATCTCCCTAGCATCATTCCCCGATTCAACCAGGCTTTGTAATCATCAGGCTGGATTTGAATCACTTTGTTAAACGCCACTAACGCCCCTTCATAGCGCTGTAATTCTCGCAAAGCTAATCCGCGATAATACCATGTATCTGGGGCTTCGGGGGCGAGTTCCAATCCTCGATCCAAGGATGCGATCGCGTCTTGATAGCGTTGTAATTCCCACAAAGCGACACCGCGCTGATGCCATAGATTCGAGTTATCGGGTTGTAGTTCTAAGGCTTGATCATACCGTGCGATCGCCTCCTCATAGTCACCTTGGGCAAATAAATTATCTCCCTGATTAATATAATCCTTGACATTCAAGAAAAACTCTGGATGATTCTCATTCAATCGTTCCAGTTGTTCCGTCAGGGGTTGGATTTTTTGCAGGACATCAGATAAGGCAGATTCGGCAATTTCAGTTGGCGTAATCTCTGCCAACTTTTGCAGGATTTCCTCTTTTTGTCGTTTAGCATCAGATTGGATATCTGTCAACTCATCGCCTAACATAGACTCCAATTTTTCCAGGCTTTGGAATGCTTGATCTTTTCGCTCTTGAATCGCCGACTGGAATTGGGAAAATTGGCGGGTAAACTCGCTTTGGATTTGACTCAAACTTTCCAGGGTTTGATCGCGGTTTTCTTGTACCCCTGATTGAGTCGTTGAAAGCTGACTGGTTACCTCCTGTTCCAATTTTTTCAAATTGCCCAAGGTTTGATCAATCTCTCCTTGAATTTGCGATTGGGATTGTTCCAGTTGGCGCGTCACCTCTTGGCGTAACCGTTCCACATCATCAAAGGCTGTAGCTTGCTGCTGTTGCGCCTGTTGTTCTGCGTTGGTTTTAATCTCCGTCAATTGCGGTGAGAACTCTGAGGCGAGGCGTTGCAGATTCTCTAGAATACTCTCTCGTTCTTGTTTCGTCGTGGTTTGCAAGTGGGTTAATTGCTGTTTAAACTCGGTTTCCGCCTGTTGCAAATTCTGTAAAATCGCCGCTTTTTTCTCGTCCAGTGACCCTTTCACTTGGTCAAGCTGGGGGGTAAACTCCTTCTGGAGTTTTTCTAAGTTCTGGAGAATCCTATCCCGTTGTTTTTGTGCCTCGTTTTGCAGTTGGGTTAATTGCTTGCCAAAATCGGTTTCTGTTTTTTGCAAACGCTGGATAATCGCTGCTTTTTCCCCTTGAGCCGCCTGTTTCAGTTTGGCGAGTTCTGGAGCAAATTCGGTACTGAGTTGTTCTAAACTCTGGAGAATTCCATCCCGTTGGCTTTGGGCTTGGTTAAACAGTTCCGCCAGTTGATTACTAAACGCCGTTTCTGAATTTTTCAGGTTTTCCACCACCCGATCTTTTTCGGCGTGGGTATCCTGTTGCAATTTCGCCAGTTCCGGGGTAAATTGGGCGCTTAATTGTTTCAGGTTCTCCAGGGTATCCGTTTGTTCCGATTCAACCTGAGAACGCAATTCTAATAAATGATCAGAAAACTCGTTATCGGTTTGAGCCAGGGCTTTTTGGGCGTCTTTAATATGGGTATTTAAATCCCGCAGTGCTTGTTGTTGAGAGTCGGATAGTTCACTCAGAAGCTGGGATGACTCCTTCTGCTTCATGCCAATATCTTCATAGAAGTCATCAGCTTCTCGATTCAAATCATTGGCTAAATCTTCGGTACGTTCCAGAATCGCTTGTACCTGTTGATTCGCCTGATTAATCTTCCCTTCCAAGTCGGTTAATTCATTCAGATGCGCCCGCACCAAATCCGCCACCTCACGAATTACCGCCCGTCGCAACAGGAATAAGCCAACAATAGCGGCAATTAACAGCAGCGCCAAAACCGCCAAGAGGACATTAAACAGGGTGGTGGTGCGACTAAAGGCGCGATTAGCTTCCGCCTGCACCTGTTCTTGGATACGCTGCTGCTCCCGCAACTGTTCCAACTCTTGTTCCTCAGAATCAGACAGCGCTTGAGATAGTAACCCATCTTGGGCGATGGATTGAGGCTGGATAACGCCAACAGACAATAGGATAGTCGAAAAGACGACCGTACTTAACGATAGGAATGCCAAAGTCACCGAATGTATGCGCTTCATCAGAACGTCCTTTGCCTATTGCTCTCCCGTTGCCATCTGATTTCTAACCTTACCTCAAAATCACTGACTCAAGCTAGGTTCGTCGTTGTTCGTAGTGAGCGCTTTAGCGCTCATTCATCGTTGCGCCGTCTTCCCGATAAACAATGTAGTGGCGTGGCACCGTTGTTCGTAGTGAGCGCTTTAGCGCTAATTCACCGTTGCGCTGTCTTCCCGATAAACAATGTAGTGGCGTGGCACCGTTGTTCGTAGTGAGCGCTTTAGCGCTAATTCACCGTTGCGCTGTCTTCCCGATAAACAATGTAGTGGCGTGGCACAGCTAAAATTGTGGTATAGATTGTAGGTTGGGTTTCGACTTCGCTCAACCCAACGGAATATAGGGCTGAAGCCCTTACTACAAGCCGATGCGATCGCGCTGATTATGTCCCCCACTAAACCCTGTATCCCCATCCCTCCACCCCTGATGATGTCAGAGGAGGGTTCCTTTGCTCACCAGACACTGACTCAACGCTGGGTGACGATTATTCAACGTGCGATCGCATCTAACAATTATCCCGCCTCGATTACTCAGAATCTAGAGAATCTACGTCAGGAATTGCCTTACGGAAAAGTGCGATCGCTTGAGGATGAAACTCAACCCGATTTAGAGGCGTGGAACACCTATATGGAACCCTACCAGGGAAAGCGCTGGATTGATATCCCCTGGTATCCCGCAGAAGTTTACCTCTACCGTCGCATTTTAGAAGCCACCCACTACTTTCAACCGGGAAAATGGCACCGAGTCGATCCCTTTGAACCGCAAAAACACAGCAGTTTGGCAAAGGTAATGTCCGCCATTGAGACAATGAGTGGCAAAATTAACACCTTTGTTGATGCTCAAGGACAATGGAACCGTACCGATTTAATCGCCCTATTTTATTTTGCCCTTTGGGGAAATCGCATTGATTTAAGCCTGTTCCCCACTGACGCCGGAGAGAGTCAACGGATGAATATTGAAGCTTATCGTGAACAGGCAAATCTTTTAGTTGATCATACACCCCAAATTGCTGATCACATTGCTCATCTGAAGGAAGTTCGCATTGATTTAATTGTGGATAATGCTGGGTTTGAGTTGTTCTGTGATTTATGTGTAGCTGACTTTTTCGTCAACAGTGGAATCGCTCAACCTGTTTACTTGCATTTAAAGCCTCACCCGGTATTTGTTTCTGATGCCATGATTAAGGATGTTGACCACACCATCAACGTTCTCTGTAACCATAGCAATCAAGAGGTACAATCTCTAGGAGAACGTCTCAAAAATTATATTGACAAAGGTCACATAATCTGCTGCGAGGATGCCTATTGGACAGCGCCCCTCGCCTTTTGGGATATGCCAGAATCATGGCGCAGTGAATTAAATCAATCCCAACTTGTGATGATTAAAGGAGATGCCAATTATCGCCGCTTACTAGGCGATCGCGAATGGGATTATACTACGCCCTGGGAGGATATTGTTTGCTATTTTCCCGCACCATTAGCCGCCCTACGCACCTTCAAAGCCGAACTCGCCGCCGGATTAAAACCAGATCAAATTAAGCGATTGAATCAAGATGATCCCCAGTGGTTAATAAATGGACAATGGGGCGTCATTCAATTTTTCAACCCACG
>NZ_JBKHHI010000229.1:0-10508 GCF_046539235.1 Coleofasciculus sp. | reverse complement strand
ATCTGAAGGGGGACTTTGATCTACTGTACTTTATTACAGCGCAAAGCGCTGTATCCAGTGTTTCCTTAATTCATCGTCATAATTGTAGGCTGGGCTAGAGTCGAACTTGCCTGCCAATTTGAATGGGTTTAAGCCCTTAGCGACTCATAGCATCCTAGAGATTTTGCCCCTTGGCTTAATCAGTAATTTTACCTGTACTATTCCACAAAAGGGTCATCTATGTCTTGGTTTAATTTTTCCTCAAAGAAACGTCCTGATGCTCAAGGATTTGCGTCGAAAAAGAAGGGTCAGGAGTTACCGCAAGCCTTTATTTTAGAACCGATTTTAACGCCCAGTGGGTTATTGGATGGCACGGATAATTCTATAGATCCCGTGGATATCGATATCTCGGCTGACCAAATTGCTGATATTGATATTCCGGAGATTGAGGAAGGTTTTGGCGATATTTCAGATAATAATTTAGAGGAGATTGCCTTCGTCACCTCGGTTGCAGGAGAGGAAACCTTAGAAGAGATTCCCTTTGTTACTTCACTGGATGACGTGGCGGAAAGTGAAGCCACTGATGAAGCGCTGACGGAAGAAACGCTATTAAATGAATCGCTGTTAACTGGGTTAGATAGTTCCAGTGTGACCTTTGAATCCGGGGTATTTACGGTTGGACAAACTGGGGAAGTTAGTGTTGATTTCCTCTTTGATGGTGGGGGATATGAAGGTGAACTCGCCGTCTTTAGTTTAGAGGGGATGGAGGAGTTTGAACCGGGTTCGGAGGCGTTTATTCAGGAAGCGGCGTCTCGTGCGTTGAGTGATTCAGAGTTAGGTCATATTGTGATTAGTGACCAAACTGAGGGGGCGCGGTTCGTTGGCGAATTAGGAGAAAGCGACCAAAATTCTGGAGAGTATTTGGGAGTTAAGACAGTCCAAATGCGTCCAGGGGATGAGTTTGGCTTTATGCTGGTTCCCAATAATACAGTGCAACGGGTGTTTGATAATCCCGATGTGGGAGGGGCGGCGCGTCCCCTATTTTCCATGGCGACAGCGAATCCAGAAGATGCCTTCCATACTGGACAAATTGCCGATGTCACGGGGGATGGAAGTACCTTTGTGATGGAAGATTTGCGGGTGGATACCAAGTCAGATGGGGATTATAACGATGTTATTTTCCAAGTGCGCGGGGCGACGGGTGAAGCCGCTTTAATGGATGAGGTGATTGAGTCTGGAAAGGATTGGCGGGAGACTGATTTGGGTCAAGCGTTGATTGATTATGCCGAACCTTATATTACTCCAGATACGCCTGATGATGGCGAACTATTAACGGATGAATTGGTCGGAGAATCTCCAACCGATGACATTCCAGTCGATGAGAGTGAAATAGTCACCGAACCGACAACTGATGAATCAACGGATGTTGTTATCGATGAACCTGTTAACAATAGTGAAATCGTTACCGAACCGACAACTGATGCATCAACCGATGTCGCTACCGATGAACCTGTTAACAACAGTGAAATCGTTACCGAACCGACAACAGATTCTGAACTCGCTGAACCTGTCCAGTATGAGTTTCCCCAGGAAAATCAGCCGTTAGTCGGCATTATTGATACAGGTTTCAGTGATAATAACCCCGATATTGACTATAGCCGAATTAGTTTAGGACAAGATCGGATTGATGGCGATAATAACCCTCTGATGGAAGCTGGTGAGGGGAATGAACATGGCACCCATGTTTTAGGTACTATTGGGGCGACTCAAGATAATGATATTGGTGTTGAAGGGATTAACGATGATGCGCCAATTTGGGTTGGGCGTGCTGTGGGTTCCGGTCAATGGGCAGAATCATTAGTTGAATTTGTTGATGCGGCTCAAGAATCGGGTCAACCCAATGCTGTGGTTAATCTGAGTATGGATTTAACCCAAATTGATGCGGATGGAAACGTTACCACTCGTTATGAGTTTACCCCTCAAGAACGATCCGCGATCGAATATGCCCGTCAGAATAATGTCATGTTAGTGGTGGCGGCTGGCAATGATGGGGATGTGATGTCGGTATTAGGACAGGCTTCTCAGGAGTTTGACAATATCCTCACCGTGGGGGCTGCCGAACAGTTTGACCCGGAAACGTCGGTTTGGAAGGGGGCTAACCGCACGGATTATTCCAGTCATGGTCATGGGTTGGATGTAATGGCTTATGGCGGGACGGTGGATAATCCTCAATTGTCCTTAGCTGGAGAAGGAACCAGTGCCATGGCTGGAACTTCCGTAGCCACGGCGAAGGTGACGGGGGCGGTGTCCCAGGTTTGGGCGGCGAATCCTGAGTTGAGTTACCGCCAGGTGGCTGAGATTATTAAGAATACAGCCACGGATTTGGGCAGTACGGGTCAAGATGCTGAGACAGGTGCTGGCTTGTTGAATATAGCGGCGGCTGTCAATCTGGCGAAGGCAACCTCTGGGGAAGAACATGATGCAGCTTCGACTTTGATTCCTGAAACTTGGGGTGGTGAAGGGGTCTTTACAGCGGGCGATCGCGCTGTCAATAGTAGCGCTCCCACTCTGACAGTGCATAATCTTCATGCCTCGCCTAATCAAGTCATTCCTGCTGCCAACTTCTTCTCAGTGACGCATCAAGATGGTAATCCTATTCTGCAATACAAATTTTATTCATCCGATCGAATGCCCGGTAGTGGCTACTTCACTCTAAATGGGGTTAAGACTGGTGTATCTTTTACCATCAATGCCGACCAACTCAAGGATTTGCAATTCGTGAGCGGTAGCGAACCAGGAAAAACTCAGACGTTTTCAATTCGGGCTTCTGATGGCAAGGTCTGGAGTTCAGCGATTAATGCTGTCATCAATCCTCAGACCATTAATGGCTCTATCCAGGAAAATAAGCAACCAGAAATTATTGTACATAATCGCGCATTTAAGCCAGGAGAAACTGTACCACTGTCTACCCTATTTAGTGTCAATGATGCTGATGGCGACGCTATGCAGATCTATCACATCTACGACCGAGATCATGGTGATAACAGTGGCTACATCACGCTTAATGGTGTAAGACAATCTGGCTCAATTTATGTGAATGCGAGCCAGTTGAAAGATATGCAGTTTGTGGCGAGTAGCGAAGCGGGAAAAACTGAAACTCTTGCTATTCGGGCTTTTGATGGTAAGCACTGGAGTCAATACGGTAATTTTGTAGCCAATCCACTTCCTATCAATGGCTCCGCAGCTACTAACCGTTTACCCGTGATTAGCACCAACAACGTTGCTCTATCCCCCGGTGCTACTGTTGCTGGAGCAAGCCTCTTCAGCGTTCAAGATTCTGACGGCGATGATATGCAAAGTTACTACTTCCATAACCGAGATTCTAGTAGTGACGGTAGCTATTTCACCTTGAATGGTGTGAAACAACCTCGAACCCTGTACATCAACGCTAGTCAACTTAAAGATTTGCAGTTTGTTGCTGGAAGTGAGCCAGATAAAGAACAGTCAATTGTCATTGCTGCTTTCGATGGCAAACACTGGAGTGATGATTTAGTCGTTCCTATCAATTCATCAGGATCAGCACAATCTCCTACTGATTCTTTAAGTAGTGTTGCTCAAAAAGCAATTGATGATGTTTATAAAACCCACAACGTTAAATTGGGACAACCCATTGATGAGCCTGTTGATTTAGGGAATGGATTCCTTAAGCAAACCTTTAAGAATGGTCATATTATTTGGAATGGTCAGAAAGCAATTCCTTATTTCACGGGTAGCGGATTTCCAGTAAAAGAAGTTCCTGGGAATATCCCGGTTTGGAGTCAGATTGGATTTGATGGAAAAATCACTCATGCTGGTTTCATTCAATCATTTAATCGGAATGGTCGTTTTGAGGGCGTAGGATTTCCTACTGGTTATGTTGAGCGTTGGGAACAGGGTCAGACGCAACAGTTTACCGGAGGGCGTGATGGTCAAGGCGCAATCATGAAACCCGATGGTAGCTCTAATGCTTACTGGGTTGGTGGAAAGATTTGGCAAGAGTTTTTGAATCGGGGTGGTGCGGAATATGTCGGTTATCCCAAAACTGATGCAATTCGGGTCAAAGGTGGCTTAGATAATAGCGGTGGTAAAGTTCAGCACTTCCGAGGAGCCAAGGGAATTCCTAGCAAAATTTGGTCGTCGAAACATGGCGCACATCCCACTTGGGGTGCTATTGGCGGACGTTATGACAAAATGGGTGGTTCTTCGAGTTGGCTTGGTTTCCCCACCAGTGGTGAAAAAGGAATTGGTAATGGTTGGGTGAAGCAGGACTTTGAAGGGGGATATATGCTATGGCATCCCCAACATGGAACGACTGTTTACAACACAAAAGCGGTTAATTCTTTACCCCCAGATAGTGGTCACGGGAGTACGGATGAATGGACGGTTAAATACTGGAATAACACCAATCTTTCTGGTGTTCCTGCGTGGACAATGACCGAACCGCCTGGAGAAATTCGCTTTAATGCGGGTTCGGGTGCGCCAGTTGGAACGCGAGGGGTTAAAGAGGATAATTTCTCTACCCGTTGGGAAACGACCAGTCATTTTGATGGGGGCTTCTATAACTTTATTAGTCAAGCTGATGATGGAGTCCGGGTTTATGTAAATGGCGTGAAAGTCATCGACAAATGGAAAGCGGGTGAACCTTGGTCGCGCCGGGATGCTTATATTGCTATTCCTGAAGGCGAACATAAGATTGTCGTTGAATATTTTGAAAAAGGTGGCATTGCGGGTCAAACCTTCAAGTGGGAACCTTCGGGTTTATTGAATGACTGGACGGGAGATTTTCGTCCGGTAGGTTACGATGGGCGGTCGGTTCATAGCACCTATGTCAATACCTATCAACGCAATGGCGCAATTCCAGAGTTAGGCTATCCCATCAATAATGTTCATGTGTGGGAAGGCGGTCATACTCAAGATTTTGAGGGCGGTTCTCAAGGTCGGGGAGCCATTATGAAGTCCAACGCCAATGATAACTCCTACTGGGTTGGGGGTCAGATTTGGACGAAATTTATGGAGCTTGGTGGTGCCAGAAGCGTTGGCTATCCCAAAACTGATGCAATCCCGGTTAAAGGTGGCTTAGATAAAAGCGGTGGTCAGGTTCAACATTTCCGGGGCGGACGTGACGGGATTCCCAGTAAAATTTGGCTGTCGAAACATGGCGCACATCCCACTTGGGGCGCGATTGGCGGGCGTTATGACAAAATGGGTGGTCCTTCAAGTTGGCTAGGTTTCCCCACTAGCCGAGAACAGGGTATTGGCAATGGTTGGGTGAAGCAGGACTTTGAAGGGGGATATATCCTATGGCATCCCCAATATGGAACAACTGTTTATGATACCCAAGCCATCAATAAGTTGCCTCCAGATAGCGGCAATAGCAGCACGTCCAATTGGCACGCTCAATATTGGAATAACAAAAACCTAACGGGTTCTCCTCAGTGGTCGAAATATGAAGAAATGAGCGATTTGCGCTTCCATGCAGGAGGTGGCGCACCAGTGGGAACGCGAGGGATTAAGGAAGATCAATTTGGGGCGCGTTGGATTACCACCAGCTATTTTGATGGCGGGATTTATAACTTCATCAATCAGGCGGATGATGGGGTGCGTGTTTATGTGGATGGCAAGTTAATTATCGACAAGTGGAAAGATTCGCCTTTTGAGGAACGACGAGCTTTTGCTGCTATTGAACCGGGTTATCATCAGGTGATGGTTGAGTACCATGAAAATAAAGGCAGTGCTGCCAACTTACTCCGGTGGGAACAGGCTAATCCTCCAAAAGAATGGGCTATTGAATTTTTCCGAGGCAAAGACCTGAATCCTAAGAATTTGGCAGGTTATCGTGGCGGAGGAACAGGTTTCCTGAATAAAGACTGGGGGCAAGGTCATGAATGGGGTATACCCATTGGTGATGATGACTTTTCTGATCGATCAACTACAACCCGTTATTTTAACGAACCTGGCGTTTATGAGTTTACGAGTAAGTCGGATGATGGGGTCAGAGTCTGGATTAATGACCAGTTAGTTATTGATCAATGGAAGTTGCAAGCCTTGACTACGAATAAGGTCTTACTGGCTTTGGATAAGGGCTATCACCGGATTCGCGTCGAGCATTACGAAGACTGGGGAGGTGCGGCAATTCTGTTTGACTGGAAAAAGGTAGCAGGAGAACCTATCTATACCTATCAACCATTGGATCTTGATGGGGGTAATTCATCGGGTTCGGGGTGGCTTCAACCCTGGGTAGCTGAGTATTATAACAATCGGGATTTGCAGGGTGCGCCCGTGGTTACGCGCATTGTTAACCCAACCCCTTCTGGATGGTTGGGAGATTTTGACCTGAATTGGAGTCAAGGAAGTCCAGATTCTAAAGTTTCCCAGGATAATTTCTCTTCTCGTCTGACAACTCATCGTTATTTACGCGAAGGAACTTATAACTTTAAGTTAAAAGGAGATGATGGAGTTCGTGTCTTTATCAATGGGGAGAAAGTCATAGATCGCTGGAGCAATCCCCCCTATGATACGCCTTATGAAGAAGAAATCGTTCTGCCTTCAGGTATTCATCGGATTGAGGTAGAACATTCGGAAAAATATGGACGAGCTTATGTCGGTTTGGATTGGGATTATCTATCTGATAGTTCGGGTGATGCGGTTGCACCCCAGTTAGCGACAATTCATGCTGAACTAGAGCAACAATTAGGCGAGGGAGCCGTTGGGGTTCCTGTTGACAACTTGCAGCAAAAATACTATGCATCACCTATTCCATCTGGTTCCTATGGTCCAATGTGGATACTACCTGCTTTTTATCAGGAGTTCCGAGGCACTCAGGGACGTGGGGCGATTTTTGCTGATACGGGTCACTATGTCTTTGGCAAGTTGTGGGAGGCGTATCAAAATGGAGGAGGTGTCACTCAGTTTGGTCCTCCTGTAGCTTCTCAAAAGGATTTGGGCAATGGAGCCTATGAATTGGAGTTGCAGAATGGACGCTTGTTCTGGGCACCGGGAATGACGAATCCCACCTATTACGAATATGCCCTGGGAACGCCGAAGACGCTGACGATTCCCGCAGATGCGTGGCGAGGTGAGTATTTTGATAATCGAAATTGGGCGGGCGATCCTTTGGTGGTAAGCCAAGATAGCGGTTCTCGTGGCAATTTAGATAAATACTGGAATTCTTCTCAAAGTCCGGCTCCGGGAATGCCGAAGGATAATTTCTCGGTACGTTGGACAACCAATCGACCGTTTGACCGGGGAACGTATCGCTTTAAAGCGGATCACGATGATGGCTTTATTGTGTCGGTGAATGGTCAAAAACCAATTGACAAGATGAAGGAGATCGCTACCCAGACCACGGGATATGCCACGTTTACGAAGGGGGGACAGTATCCGGTTGAGGTGAAGCATCGGGAATATGGTGGTGGTGTACGAGCAAAACTAGGAATGGAGAAGGCTTCCAAGTATGTTGTTGGCTTGGATGCTAACAATAATTTGAGTCGAGAACTCCCTGGAGCGTTCCAGAAACATGGTGGTTATGACCGAGTTGGGCTACCGATTAATGATGTTCACGGCTGGCATCATGGTTATGTCCAAGATTTCGATCATGGCAAGAATGGTAGTGGCATTTTGATGCGGCGGCATAATACAAATGCTTTCTACTATATCCACGGCAAGATTTGGGATACTTATTTGAGCAAAGGAGGACCAAGGAAGTTTGGTTATCCGACTGGGGATGCGCGTGATATTGGGAAGGGCATTACTTACCAACCGTTCCAACATGGATATATTCAGATTATGGGTGATGGTTCAGTTAGGGCGCATACCTATAACTACAAAGAGTTTGTAGGTTGGGCGATGCCTAATCGTGGAACGGCTCATCGTCACACGCCTAATTTGCATCACCGGACGGGAGGTGCAACGGGTTATAAGCAGTGGTTGACGTTTGATGCTTGGACGCATGGGGAGACGGCGACTGATACCCAGTTGGGAACTCCTGATAGTCGCTGGTTCCGGATTAAGGGGACAAATACTTGGGTGCCGAGTGCCTATATTTTCGGGAATCCAGAAGGATTGCCCGGTGGTGGCGGTGGTGATGGTGGAAGTGTCGATAATGGCGGTCCCATCACTAATCTTGAGCAATATATCCACCGTCTTTACGGTGGTAGCCCAGGTTACAGAAGTCAAGACTATCATCCAGACCATCTCGCACTTGATACTGTTCATCAAGGGGCTTATCCTCACAAGGTATATTCCTTGACTGGGGGAACTGTCAAGCATATTGGAACCGATCAGTACGGTGGAAAATACGTTACTGTCTGGAATGAAGAACTACAGCGAACCTTCCTCTACCTTCACTTCAATAGTTTTAATTCCAGCCTAAAAGTTAACCAAAAAATTAGTGCTGGTCACTATTTAGGGAATGAAGGTTGGACTGGTTATACGAGACCTAGTGGTCCTGGTGGTCGTCATACCCATGTCCATGTTACCCGACCTAATGGAACACGCGAACATCCCATAACTGCGTTGAGTCGCTTGAGTTCTGGCAATTCCGGGGGTGGCGACTCTGGCGGTGGCGACTCTGGCGGTGGTGATTCTTCAATTAATTGGAGATTTGAACACTATAATAAAGGAGATGAAAAAGGTTATCTAGGTTCTGACAAACTAGCATATTCTTTCTATGAATTTGCACAAGAGAAGCAGAGTGAGTTACGCTTGGAAGAGTACAATTCACTAGGGTGGCTAAAGCCCCTATTTTTAGATGTACCAACTGAAACAATGCGTCGTTTAAATCTAGCTACTTTTGGTGGTAAAAATGCCGTTGACTTCTTTAAACACTATCTATCCAAGTCTGGCAAGGATAAGTATTTTGATCTGGATCGCGCAATCAACGATTCCCCAGCACTCAAAAAAGTCCTCGATATTGATGGAGTCAAGAAACAGCTAATCGATAAGGCTAAATATGCAGTTAAAGACCGATATCAGATAGGAAGCATAACTCATGGATTTCAAGGCGCAGGTAAATTTTGGTTTTCCAATCCATTAGATGATTGGTATCTTTCTCTCGGTGCATTTGATTATTCTTACAAAGCCAGTTTTTACTGGGAACCAACATCTTCTTCAAATCCGAAGAAAGGTCAAATTAAATTTAAAATGACCACCCGTGTTGCTGATACTTATAACTTTAATTTGCCGTACCTTAGTGAAAAAATGTTGCACACAGTAGGCTTGGCAAAGAATTTCTTCTCTTTTGGAGAAAAAACTATTTGGGAAACCATACCATTTGACTTGCCTTAATGCTTCACTGATGCCATAAATAATCTGAACATTCTTCCTATGTTTTGAATCAGTTACAGATGACCGATCACGGGTGCGATCGCACCTTCTTCCCTGGAAACGATCGCCTAAAACACACCTCCATTTTGAGTCAGGGCGGGTTTGGTTGGAACGTGATCACAAACATCAAAATTAAACGCCTAAACCCGCCCCTACAAATACCTAGACTCCCACGCGATCGCATCCCCTCTATTCCCAGATACACCCGATCACCAGGAATGAAAAATGTTTGATGGTGATGTGCGATCGCGTTTGGGATACGTGAGGATTGCGATCGCTGACTGGGAGACTACGATACAGTAGAGGTATATTTCAACCCTTGCCACGATCAAAGGTAATCATGCAAATCACCTTGAGCCAAGAGCAAACTCACGTCCTTGAAGCTTTAGTAAAGTATGGACAATATTCCTCCTTAGAGGACGCTCTCAACACAGCCTTGCTGTTATTGATCGATGATGTCGCCCTTTCCAATGCGAATGATAGCCCAGACTATTTAGCATGGGTTAATGCAACTCGCCAGAAAATTCACCTAGCACAAGAACAAGCAAAACGCGGCGAAGTTTTAAATGCAGAAGATGTACTCGCTCAACTTAGAAATAAAGTGCAACAAGCAAGAGAACGCACTGTATGAAATCCTTGGTCATTACGGTTGAAGCCAGTAGGGATTTATCCGCAATTTCCGATTACTTTTTAGAGCAAAATGTCGATGCGGGTGATCGCTTTGTGGAAGGATTTGGTAAAAAATGTCAGCATCTGGCACAATTTCCTTACTTGGGGCGCTCCTATTCACAGCTTGCCCCCGGTTTACGGGGTGTGCCATTGATGGGTTACATTATTTTTTATCAAATTGTTGAAGATGAAGATAAAATTGAAATTTTGCGGATTATTAGTGGTTATCGTAACTTAAATAATATTTTCACGCGCAGACTGAATGGACGGAGTGCGATCGCCCTTTCCCTCCCAGTTTGCACTAATTCCTGATCAAAAGAGCGATCGCCTAAAACACCTCCATTTTGAGTCAGGGCGGGTTTGGTTGAAACGTGATCACAAACATCAAAATTAAACGCCTAAACCCGCCCCTACAAATACCTGGACTCCCACGCGATCGCACCTCCTCTATCCCCAGCGTGCGATAGCGAAGCGCTGCTGCCTACAGCAGATCGCCT
>NZ_JBKHHI010000228.1:0-10545 GCF_046539235.1 Coleofasciculus sp. | reverse complement strand
CAATTCTCAAGTTGCTTGTACAACTTATCATGGTCTAAATCTTGACCAATTAGCACCAATTGATTTTTCTTGTCACCTTTCCACTGATCATCTTCGATATTAAACCGCTTACCACTGAGGTGGAAAATGTGGCGGTTTGGACTCTCATCAAACCAGAGAATTCCCTTAGCTCGAAAAATATTCGTTGTCAGTTGATTGTCTAAGAAATATTGAAACTTCCGGATGTTGAAGGGTTTATCACTCTGGAAGGAAATCGAGGTAAATCCATCATTTTCTAAGTGATGAGAGTGATCATGATCGTGGTGATGCTCATGATCGTGATGATCATGATCGCAATCGTGGTCATGGTGATGTTCATGATCATGGTGATCCTCATGGTCATGATCCGATGACTCATCAAAATACCGAGCCGACTCAAACAATCCTACACTTAAAATCAGTGGTAATGGCACTTGGGATTGAGTGGTGCGAATAATCCTCGCCCCTTCTTTAATTTCGCGAATTCTTACCTCTAAGGCGTCTACATCTGCCTCATCAACTAAGTCGATTTTATTCAGCAGAATAATATCACCGTAAGCAATTTGGCTATATGCCGCTTCGCTATTGAATAGATCTAAACTAAAATTCTCACAGTCTACCACGGTAACAATTGAATCGAGGCGAGTCATGTCTCGCAGTTCGGTTCCTAGAAACGTGAGGGCGACGGGTAGGGGATCAGCTAATCCTGTGGTTTCCACCACCAAGTAATCCACCTTGTCGTCCCGTTCCAGTACCTTGTAAACGGCATTAACTAAATCTTCATTAATGGTGCAGCAAATACAACCATTACTCAGTTCCACCATGTCATCTCCGGTGGTGACAATAAGTTCATTATCAATGCCGATTTCGCCAAACTCATTGACTAAAACGGCAGTCTTGACACCTTCTTGGTTGCTCAAGATATGATTAAGCAGCGTCGTTTTGCCACTGCCGAGAAATCCGGTAATAATCGTGACAGGTAAGCCATGTTTCGCAGCGTCCAGGGTTGGGTCGGATGCAGACTGAGTGGTGAGTGATTGCATAAGGCGCTATGTTGAACTGTATTTAGACGTCAGAATATAGGAAGATAACGTACAAATGTGGTTGAATCCAGCATCAAGCTGTACGCTGGATCTGCCAATCCTTTCTCATAATAATACCTCCGTCGCAGGGAACTCCGTGTCCCTTCGCTTCGCTCGAGGGCAAGCTTTAGACCGGAGAGGAATGAACTCATTTCGACTTTAGTCGCCTACTGTCCATTTTGGAATCTATCTCAATGTCGGAGTAGACCTCCTGAGAGGCTTGCTCGTCGGCTTCTAGTTTGGTGTCGAGAGCAAAGACCTAGGCGACTTCTGGGTCAAGTGCGATTGAATTTGGCTGCTAATTGTCCTTGATCAGTTAGGGCTTTGCCTAAATTCGTGTAAACTTGAGCCTGGTTGGGTGCAAATTCCCGACTCCGACGAAACGACGCGATCGCACCCTGAAATTCTTCCTCCTGGTAAAAGGCTTTGCATCTTGCTCGCTACTAATACTAATACCCAATTTAAATGTATGACAGCTTATTTTCCCCCTTGTCTTCTTTCCTTCCTTGTCCCCAAGTCTAGTCTCCACCCTTAAATAAAAAACCTACACCTGTCAGGGGATGGAGAGGGGCTGGGGGTGAAGGCTGACTTGGTATTCGGCGCACTATTGCCTGTTTCCTGTTCTCCAAGCGAAGCGCTTAATGATTCAGGTATAAAGAAAGATATGATCCCAAATGTAATCAATTAATCGTTTAGCATCATCTAAAGGCAGAACCTGACAACATCCTTGCTTATCTTTCGTCAATAACGGAATTTCCGGGAGACTTGCCATATCTTTGCCATCTTGCACCAATTTACCGCGAATCTCCTCTAAATTATGAATCGGACCATTGATATCAAAATCAATCTTTGTACCAAACTTCTCATCCATCCAGGTTTCAATTCGGTTATCCAACTCTGCTGGGGTTAGGGGCTTAGGGCTAGTTAACAGATGGTAATAAACCAGAATGATTTCTTTACATTCCTCCTCTTCCGCCGCATCAATTAAAGCATGAAACACGCTGGCATTATTTGCCATATTCTTAAAAAACAGGGTTTCGGTCACAGTTTGGCGGAATTTAATCTGCTTACTCTTATAACTGCTATACTGCTTATAGGCAAAACCTCCTAATGTCACCAGTAACGATAACACAGCAACGAGGACGGGCATAATATCACGCACCTCCTCTTCACTTGCTTGAATCATCTCCAGAACCGAGGGTCCCATCGTAAAAAATAAAATAGCCCCAATAACTACTAAAAGTTTAGGCAGAACTCTCAGGATGACTGGAACAGCGGCACCAACAGCCGGAACGATTAAAAAGAGACGGTCTTTCCAGGTCATGCTAATTTTAATATTGGGAAAGAGGAGTTCTAAGTCAAATTTAGGGATATTCTTATAAAAATAGAGATACATCTTTCCTGGTGTGAACTGAAGAGAATCTAGTTGATCGCCTTGGCTTTGAAAATAATCGGCATCTTTGAATTTAATCAATAAAACGACCCGTTCAAAAAGATCGATTTTTTTATCTTTTTTCTTCAAGAATTTTTTAATTTGAATCGTTTTTTCATAATCCCCGCGACAGTAGCAGACAAGTTGATCAAATTCAGCAAAATTAACATCAGTTTTTAGTTGAATTAAAGACCTTTCTTTAAAGGCGCGTTGTAAACCATTCGGAGAGAGGGGAACATAATTGGCTCGTTCGAGAATCGTCTGAAAATCGGTAACCACCTTCGCCTCGCGTTCGGCTAACTTATCGGGAGGGAGTTCAATCCTGGATTGACTATTTGCATCAGGGTTGAACGCATCAGGGTTGAACGGATCATAATTATCCTTTAACCGCTCCAAATAAGCATGAAACTTAAAATGATAATAGGCGGAAAGTAGGGTACAGAAATCCCGAAACTGTTGCACCTTATCATTAGGCAACTGTCCATCGTCTAGGCACAGTTCGATTAAGTCGCTGCGGCGATAGGGAATAAACGCTTCTCGGTCTTGATAAGTCGCCATAAGTAGTCGGACAAAATTAAAGTTAACGGTTGAGATTAGGGAACAGGCAACAGGCAACAGGCAACAGTAAGGGTTTGAGGCTTGTTAACGTTTCTTAGTACAGCGTACAAAATTGATGTCCAGGTACTTATTTGACAGACACAAACCCAGCACCAATTCCTTGTGATGGGTCGCGAAGCCTGATATTTTTAATCGGTACGGCTGAACAGGGTAACGGAGATGCCCAACATCGGATTGTAAAGTTGGCTGGATAGACATAGGTAACATCATTTACTTGGTCAGATACTAGATTAACACTGGGTAAGGGAGGAGGTAAAATCAACCGCGATTGAGCATTATCCTGAATCAGACTAACAGTAGTCAAACCAAGTAAAAATAAGGAAGTCAACAGGATTGTTTGATGTTGTTTTAGGGTATGAGTGAATCGAAACAGCGGCTGGGTCAACTTAGAGGGGATTTTTTCAAACATACTTTGACCACATATTGCCCCAAATAAAGCCGGAATAAGCAGAAAATAGCCCAAGCCAAACCGGAGTAAAGGACTTTGGAGCAGAATAAATGTAATGCCGAGTAATCCCAATAATACTATCCAGGCAGTTCCTAATTTGAGGTGTTTTTTAAATTGTCGGAATATAGGGATAGAGAAAACAATAACAAAAATTGTGATCAACGCCATTATTTGGGATTTAATCGAACCTTTTAGCCATCGCCAAACACCTAAAGCTATAGCTGTTAATCCCGACTCATCTGAATCCGAAAATACCCACCAAAACTTGATGGGCTTAGTTTCCTTTATGGCTTCTTCGATGGGAACTGACCAAGGCAGATCGAGGCACATAAAGGTTGAAGGATACAGGGGGCATCCGGATGTGGTCAGGCTATATAAAACTATGGGTGATAGGATTAATAGAGTAATAGCACTGCCTGTCAATAGCCGCTTAATTTTTAGTTTCAACTGATTACCCATCAGATAAAAAAGAAATCCTATGGGGAGCAGAGGTAGCGCCGAAAGCTTAACGGTTACGGCTCCGGCTGATAGAATTAGGGGAATGGTTTTGGCATCTAAAAGAGGCGTTTTGGCATCAGTATCCCGTAAAGAAGACTGAGCGCTGTGGGAAATAACTAGAATTGACCAGGCTGTCACGCCAATCAGAAAGGCTACGGTTACATCAGGAGAAAATGAGATTAGTATTGGTGAACCCGTAAACGCGGTTCCTGTATAAACAAGAATGGCGATCGCGGAAAATATCAATAAAAACCAGTCCGATAAGCGTCCTTTCCGGCTGACTATTTGATTCAGGGTAATTAGAGATTGTAAAATAGCGATAAGGAAGACAAAACCATTGGTAATTGCACTGACTCGACTGCCAAAAATTGGAGATGTAAGTGGTGCAGCCAGAGCAAACCAAGAGGAGGTAAAGCCAAACTTACCATTGATTAGCGCTAACCCATTAACCGCGCCAAATTGAGACATCCAACGGATAGAACCAAAGTGATAGAGTCCGGTGTCAAACCAGACTATTTTTTGACTGGTAAAAGCGGCAATAATTAATTCTAAGGTAATAAATCCAACGATAAGGCTGGGAGAAAGAATTGAGCGGAGTGCAGCCAATTCACTCCGGGTTGACTGAGACAGGAGAGATAAGGCGACTAAACCAAGGGCAAGGACTAAACCAACGGCGCTAGATAATGGTAAAATCAGGGAGGTTGCCAGCAGGGAGATACACAGGACAATGATTCCCAGCCAGACGGCGGTGATGAAGCGATCGCCTCTGCGATCAATGTGATCGGCTTTCAACCAATTCACAATGGCTGTGCCAATTGAGAAACAAACACCAATCAGAAATAGCCAAGTGATCATAAAATAAAGCATTCAGTACCTCTGTCCTAATCAGCGCGATCGTCGCTATTTCTCATTTTCATCTATTTTACGCCCAAAAGGTACGTTATTAGACCGCGTGGACTGTAGCAATTTTATTGCTAGTGCCACATTATTATAGGCTTCCAGATGACCGATGAGGGCGAGTCGATCAAATTAATAGGCTTCCCCATGCAAGATAATCCAGCGACTCGCCCCTACAGGACATACTTATTTAGGGGTTGCGGAATAAGTGCTGTGGTGAGGGGGAGATATTGAAGCTCTTGAAGCTGGGGGAGATGGGGGAGCCAGGGTATATTTTTCCTGATAGCGGTGCAAGGTTTTTGATGAGTTTGATTCTCTTTCCACCGAAGATGAGCCAATGTCAATGCTACTCACGGTACTGTATTAAATGCAAGTAAATCGTCCTCAAACCCTTACCGTTTCCTATTCCCTGTTAAGCAGTTCCCTAATCTCAACCGTTAACTTTAATTGTGTCCACCTACTTAGTATATAGTTTGGTATATCGTATATTGTACTTCAATTTGGCTTGTATATTGTAATACAATAAGTTCAGGAAGGTTGCCAGGAGAAAGACACACAGGGAAACAATTCTCAGCCAGACGGCGGCGAAGCGATCGCTAATCAAGTTATAGCGTTAATCACATGCTGTTTGGCACTATCTCCCCAAAAATTTGAACCATGAACCATCAACCATGCAACAGGTAACCAGGAAGCTACATGAAAACGATTTCAAAGATAACGTTGATTGCCTTTTTATGGATTACCGTCATCAATTCAGGAACATTGGGTGTCTTGGATACAGAACTCAGGTTGCAGATGGCTCATAGTTGGTGGACAGGAACCGAAGAAGTACAAGTTGTTCCCGATTATAAACCTAGAGGACGAACTGACATCCGTTTAGGAGTCGTCGGCGTTGGGGGTAAGCGTTACATCGCCTATGAACCGGGACAGTCTATGCTGATGCTTCCGGGTGACTGGGTAGGAACTCAGCTTCATCAATGGTTCCCGATATTACCCGTACAGGATTTTCGAGCTTTAGTTGTCAGTTTGTTAATTTTTATCCCTTTAAATGTAGCAGTTGTCGTCTCCTGTTTCTGGTTGCTTAGACTGTTTAACTTTGAAGAACGAATCGCGGGTTTAGCGAGTATTGCTTGGTTACTGGGGACAACAGTTTTGCATTATTCTCAAGTTCATCATCAGAATAATCAAGTCCTGCTATTTGTTACTCTCGGTTACGCTAATGCACTGGCTTTTATACTGCGCCAAAACCCTCGTTTTCTGATCTGGAGTGGATTATCACTGGGGGCGGCTATGCTGATCCGGGTGACCAGTGCTATTCATGCGTTCACCGTAGTCTTGTTCTTATTCGGCTGTGCTGCTTATCAAAATCGGCATACGCGCAAAGTTCTCAAAGTCATCGGATTGTGGATTGTCGGTTTTATTCCCTTAGCTTTCCTCGGACGTCTATTGGATTATATTCGCTATGGTAACTTTTTAACCCATGGACAAAGCTTACTGTTGCATCAAATCAACCCCAAAGCAAATTCATCGAATGCAGCTAAAATTGTTATGCCTGATGAGTTTTCTAGCAATCGATATCCTGGACTCTGGGGCGTGTTTTTTTCGCCTGCCAAAAGTTTTTTTATCAATGATCCATTATTCCTACCGGGCTTGATGTTAGCGATTAGATTTTGGCGGCGACTTTCTCCTTATCTACAGTGGTATCTGGTGACCGGAATCCTCAACTTAGGTATTCATATCATTCTCACCAGTCGTCTCAGTTTTTGGCATGGGGATAATGCTTGGGGGGCAAGGTATCATCTGACGTCTGTTCACCTGTTACTCATTCCCCTTACAGGTCTGTTTATCCAGCATCTTCTATCGGCTAAAGGGATAAAACTGTGGCTACTACGGGCAATCCTCACCTTAGCGATTCTATTTCAAATTGCGTCGGTGGCAATGCCGATGAACTTAGAAATTTATCAAGCTAAAGTAGGAATGCCAGGGTCTCGACTTGAATTCCGCATCGGTCAGCGTTTGATTAATATTGTTTGTTTGAGCAACGGCTCATTGTCTAAGTTTTGTGTCAATAGTAATCCGGATAAGAGACCATATTTAGACCATTTGAATCACCTCAACTTTCTCCCCTTTACTCTTCGTCAAGAGGCTGCCGATAATCCGGCTTTAGGTAAACTTTCCCTAGTTTTATTGATCGTTTGGGGATTGGTATTAATTTTAGCTATTGGCACAACAGTATGGTTTTGTGGTTTTGGGTAAGCACCATTTAAGGGCAGGGCGTTATGAGAAAACTATTCCCTGTTGCCTACCCTCACCACAATACTTATTCAGCAAACCCTACTTAGAAGGATTAGTACTTGCTGGAAACGGTTGCATCTCTAAGTCTTGAGTGGGAGCGCTCTGACGTTGGCTTCGGGCATAGCGATCGCTGACATAACGGTTCACCATTCTATCGAGACGGATGAGAATTTTTTCTAATGTCAGACTGCGCTGTCCAAACAGAAGGCTTTTGGCTAGAGGTTTGACATAGGCTTTATGTCGCCGGAATCCTAGCTTTTTATATCGGCTTTGGAAGTAATGATCTTCAGTCAAGTCCCACTTTTCTCGAAAATGTTCCAGACTGGCTAAATCCCAAGCATCACTCCAGCGCAGCATAAAGAAGCCCAGGTCAGACCATTGTACAGGCGGTCCGGGAACATAGGTCACAATCACCTGTCGCTCTGCATAAATTTTGCCTCCAGCACGAGCCACCAGCATGCAAAAATCGAGGTGTTCACGAGTGCTGAGCAAACCTTCATCAAGGGGACCCGTCTTTTCAAAGATGTCAGTGCGAGCCAACATACAGTGAAACTCTACGTAGTCACACTCTGCTCGTTGGAGGCGATCGCGCACATCATTCACTCGTCTTTTAAAATGGCATTTGTGGTGAAAACGCTGTATTTGCTCCTCGCCAACCTGCTCCTCCTTGATCGAGATGCTTCCACCAGGATTATGGATCATATCATGAATCGGCGTGCCAATGCAGATTACAGGTCCAACCACTGCTGCTCCTGTCTCATTAGCACATTCGACTAATCCCTTCAGCCAACCGGGCGTGACAACAACATCATTGTCGATGAAAACAACATACTTTGTCTTGACCTGACGCAATCCTAAATTTCTGGATTGGTTAGGCGACAGGTAGCGATTGACTCGAATCAGTTGAAAATCCTTCTCCTGTGCTTTATTTGCCAAATATTGCTGGATATGCTGAGGCGAACCCCCATCGACATAAACCAAGTTAAAGGGAATTTCTGTATAGTCATAAATGCTCTCCAGGGATTCACGAGTATAGCTGAAACGCTCTCGTGGGGTAACAACCACTGTGACTTGTGGTTCGCTTGTACGTACAGTTTCCATTTTTACAGTCTCCTAACAATTGGATTGAGTGGAATTGGCTTTTACGTTTAGACAAGTTTAATTGCTCTTCAACGGTTCTGTTAACATTCGCCCGGTAGATTCGCTTAGGCTGTGCCAAAAGGACTCAGTAATTTGACTGAGGGTATAAGTTGGATGAATCCGCAGCGCTAATAATACGCTCAAGAACGCTGCCCGTTTTTGATTCAGCTCGTAGGACTTAAGGGCGTGTTTGTAGACAAAATCAGCAAACATCTTTGGGTGCGCCTTAAAAATTGCACCATGCTTACGGAGCAGTTGATTAAAACTGGCTTGACGCAGCGACGGATCGCGAGAAATACGCGAACCCTCGTGTACGAACATTTGATAGGTGACAATCGGCAGACCGAGGATTGAGCAGACTGGATTAAGTCTTAGGAAGATTTCAGTATGAACGCGAGAGCTAAATGATTCGTCATATCCACCAATCCCTAATAGCAACTCACGCTCCACCATTAAAGTTTGCTTCGAGAGAAAGGATTGCTCTGGCTCAATTTCTTCGAGGAAAAAATGCTTTCCGCGTGGTAGTGTCGGCGGAATCCGCCTCTGAGTCACGTTGCCATTGAGATCCACTACCTCCAAACCAGACAGCACCGCCACGGGTTGAGGAAGCGTTGTATTGGCAAGGGCTGTGAGTGAAACTTCTGCCATCTGGGGTAACAGTTGGTCGTCATCATCCAAGTAGGTGATGTAGCTTCCGCGAGCGGCTTTTGCCCCAGCATTGCGGGCAGCGGCTGTACCCCGATTAACCGACTGCCGGATAATCCGCAGTCGGGGATATTCCGGTAGAACAACAGGCTCAGATGAACCATCATCGACGACAATCACTTCCAAATCATCGATGGTTTGTTCTAAGGCACTCTTTACAGCACGAGGCAAGAGATGAGGTCGGTTATAGGTAGGAATAATAATGGAGATACAGGGGTTGCTCCTGCTCATAGTCATGATCGGTGGGTTTGTGTAAATCGACATTGGTGTGAAACTCGCTCTGCTAACAGAGTCAGTCTCAGTTCAATTATTTAAATGAGGCTACTTTTCACGCTTTCATTTTGGATGATTTGCCAAGTTCTCGGTTGATAAAATAAACATCGGCTTGTTGTTTTACTGGGTTCTACGGCAAATCGAAAAGATTTATATTTGTCCAGAGACATCACCCCTCTTCTTATATAAATTTTAGAATTGTATTTGCCAGGTATTAAACCACAATAAGGCATTTGCATGTGAATTTCAACCTTGCCAGGATAAATTTCTAAACACTCATTATCAAGATCTGAGGTAATTGATAATACCCGTTGATCGCCACCCGATAAGGATGTAATTACGATACCCACATTCAGATTATCTAGAAACCGAGAAGCGTTGCAGGTAAGGCATAAATAAGCAGGCTCACCTGTTTTTAGCGTTTCCAAAAGCTGACCCTGCTCACTTTTAAAACAAATCGATATAATATCCAGTCCCAGACTTTCAGTTTCTGACTTTTCGGGTAACACAATTAAACCTGACGCTGGACTCGTTCCGGCTAAACAAAGATCAGCTTCATAGTGCTGAATTACGACTTCAGCTTCATCGCTACGGATAAGATTACCTCGTTTTAAATAAATAGCCGATTCGCAAACATTTAAAATATTATATGGATTATGAGAAACAAGGATGAAAGCCGTTCCATTTTCTTGCAATTGTGCCAAGCGATGATGGCACTTCATTTTAAATTGAATATCACCAACCGCTAGTACTTCGTCAATTAATAAAATCTCAGGTTCAATATGAATAGCGCAGGCAAACCCTAATCGTGCTGCCATACCTGAACTATAGGTTTGCACAGGTGCATCAATAGCATCCTGAATCTCGGCAAATTCTACAACATCATCAAATTTTTCCTTAATTTCTTGAGTTGATAACCCCAAAATTGACATATTGGCATAAATATTTTCTCGTCCGGTTAGAATCGGATTAAATCCTGCACCAAGGGCAATTAGGGGTGCTACCCTACCTCTAACTCTTACCGAACCCGAATCGGGTTTAATTAAACCACTGATAATGCGAAGTAGTGTACTTTTCCCTGCACCATTAGCACCGACTAAACCCAGCGCCTCGCCTCGCCGTAACTGAAAACTAACATT
>NZ_JBKHHI010000227.1:0-10633 GCF_046539235.1 Coleofasciculus sp. | reverse complement strand
TTTGCCGACTGCGGCTTTTTCCTACAAAAAAATCTATTGCCATTATTGATTCTGAAGGGAAAGAAGCCAAGAAAGTCCTCTCAAGCTTGAATGAAATTTATGGGGTTGCAGGAATATTAAAAGACAGAGCTAGATATCTAGCCCAAGATGAGACAACACAACCTGAAGTTGTTGAACAGTAACTCATGATCTGCTTTGGATAAGTCTAAACAAAAAGATCTAGATATCGAATCCGATGTAATCCATCTGTACAGCGATCGCGACTTTACTCAAAAATTGAAACGCTTTCGGGTTGGGGGTTTGACGGGTTTTGGGAGGGAGTGCGATCGCTCTCCTCCTGCTCCCTCGGCAAAAGAGGAGGTGGCACAACCGAAGAATGACAACTCTCTCCGAACTGGCACAACAAAGAGTCGGCAAAACATGAAAATCCCTGATGATGCCATCATTCCTGATACTAAATTAACTCGCTATCTCCTAGTCAAGAGAGAACAAGACGATAAATAAAACTTTTTGGCACAGGCGGGATTTACACGGGATAATCCAGACCAATTAAAATCCGCCATTCGTCAACTTGCCGATACAGTAGAAGCGGTAGAAGATAGAAGCAATGAATATGGGACGTTCTACCGTGTCAAAGGTCAACTCATGGGTGTCAATAACACAAACTTGGAAGTAATCACAGTCTGGCTGAACCGTAAAATTGATAACCAATTCCAGTTTATTACTTTAATTCCCAACAAGGAGTGACACTAGAAATGCTTGAACTTTACCAGCGCGTTGTCCTATCTCGCAACCTACCAGAACATCACCTGCAAAAAGGCGATGTTCTCACTCTGATTGATTATGTGCCTCACCCTAGCGGTGGCGAAGATGGCTATATTTTGGAAGTTTTCAATGCTGTGGGTGAATCAATTAATGTAATTGCTGTGCCGATGGGAGCAGTTCAAGCCTTGAAAAATAATGAAATCCTCACTGTTCGTTCTTTAGCTGAGGCGAGTTAGTAAAACTTAAACCTGCTCTCGCGCTAACCATGCAGCAGACAGCAATGACTGTTGAATATCTTCGGGTTCCAAATAGGGATAATCTTCGATTATTTCCCCCACTGTTTTACCATTTGCCACTAAATTTAAAACCAATGAAACCGGAACTCGCATTCCCCGAATACAGGCAACTCCTGCCATGATACACGGATTAAATGTAATTCTGTCTAAACCTAACATCAATTAGCTCTCCTTTCACGTCAACAGCGATCGCAGATTCTCATTCTCGGATATTGTCAAGTCTGGGGAAGGGAATGCGATCGCGACTTTAACCGAAACCTGAAACGCTGTCGGGTTGGGGATTTGACGGATCGGGGGAGGGAGTGCGATCGCTCTCCTCATGAGCAGTCGCCTAAAAGTTCTAGGGGAAACAGGCGAGACGCGATCGCACAGTCTCAACTCAACCCAGCCAATCACCTCCCTAATCTGAGTTCTAGCTCTTTTTCTAGAAAAGTTTCATAGAAAAACAGAATCTCTGGGGAAACATTGGCTCGCTCAAGCTCATCTTGTATAACCTGTGCTGCTTCTAGCGCTTTTTCCCGTAGAGTGTCAGGTAAATGAGGCGCAATCTCTGATAGAGCTTTTGCACGGCTCGACTTATTTTGTATAGCCTGTGCCGCTTCTAGCGCTTTTTCCAATAGAGTATCAGGTAAATGGGGGGCAATCCCTGATAGAGCCTCGGCGCGGAAATACTCATCTTGTATAGTCCGTGCCGCTTCTAGGGCTTCAGGTAGGATTTCAGGTGAATGGGGCGCAATCTTTGATAGAGTTAATGCACGGAAATACTCATCTTGTATAGTCCGTGCCGCTTCTAGGGCTTCAGGTAGGATTTCAGGTGAATGGGGCGCAATCTTTGATAGAGTTAATGCACGGAAAACCTCAGATTGTATAGTCCGTGCCGCTTCTAGGGCTTTGGGTAGGATTTCAGGTAAATGGGGTGCAATTTCACACAGAGCATCGGCGCGGAAATACTCATCTTGTATAGTCCGTGCCGCTTCTAGGGCTTTTCTCAGTAAAGTCTCAGGTAAGTAGGGCGCAATCTTTGATAGAGCATCGGCGCGGAAAAACTCAGATTGTATAGCCTGTGCGGCTTCTAGTGCTTCAGGTAGGATTTCAGGGAAATGAGACACAATCTCTGAGAGAACATTAGCGCGGTCATCGTCATCTTGTATAACCCATATCGCTTCTAGCGCTTCAGGTAGAGTTTCAGGTAAATGGAACGCAATCTTTGATAGAGTTAATGCACGGAAATACTGATCTGGTATAGTCCGTGCCGCTTCTAACGCTTTTTCCCGTAAAGTGTCAGGTAAATGGGGTGCAATCTTTGATATTGCATCGGCGTAGAAATACTCATCTCGTATAGCCCGTGTAGCTTCTAGCGCTTTTTCCAGTAGAGTGTCAGATAAATAGAACGCAATCTCTGAGAGAGCTAATGCGCGGAAATGCTCATCTTGTATAGCCAGTGTAGCTTCTAGCGCTTCAGGTAGAGTTTCAGGGAAATGGGGGGCAATCTTTGATAGAGCTAATGCACGGTCATTCTCATCTTGTATAGCCCGTGTAGCTTCTAACGCTTGTTCCAGTAGAGTGCCAGGTAAACGGGGTGCAATCCTTGATAGAGCTTCTGCACGGCTCGACTCAAGTTGTATAGCCTGTGCTGCTTCTAAAGCTTCGGGTAGAGTGTCAGGTAAATGGGGGGCAATCCCTGATAGAGCCTCGACGCGGCACCTCTCATCTTGTATAGCCCGTGCTGCTTCTAGTGCTTTGGGGAGTAGATTTTCTGGTAAATGGGGGACAATCCCTGATAGAGCTTCTGACCGACTATTTGGATCTTGTTTCTGTTGAGCATAAGCTAGACCCTGTTCTGGAGTCCATATCTGCTTCTCCACCAGCGCTGCCATTAACTCAGCCGGAATATTCTCTGCCAAAGAATTAAGAGATGCAACAATCAAGGCATAGCGACACTGGAGTCCAATAGATTCTGATGGTTTCTCCTCATACATCTCTTCTGCTAATCGCCAAGCTCGTGCCACATCGGTGACAAAGTTGCCCAGTTTTCCCAGTCTGTCGCACGCTTCATACCACGCATTACGTCCTTGAGGTGTTGAGGCTTGTAAAAGTTGATGTAATTCTTGGGATTGACCTGCTTTCTCTAAATGCCAACTCAAATAGTTATGAATATAACCATCATTCGATAATGTGTACCATTGTCCATTTTCAGTCTTGGCACGGTAACGCTTTAGAAACGCAGCATGAGCCTCCTTTAACCTTAATCCCAGTCCTGGTAATTCCTCAGCATAAACCGGGTTAACACTATCGGTTAACAACTCCTTAGCCCGGTCATGCATTAAATCATGGATGCGATAAGTCGGTTTCTCTCCCGGCTGCACCGCTCCAGATAACAACAGTGCTTTAGAACGCAGCGTTCGCAGAATGGCTCCAGCTTGTCGCGGTTTCACTTTCCAGAGAACGGCGGCTGTCTCCTGTCCAATGGCAGCATCTTCAGGTAAAACACCTAACCAAGCAAACTGCTGTAATTGTTCCGGAGATAACCGCCGTAAACTCAAGTTAAATGATGCTTTTAAGCTCAGACGCTTACGAGTTTCTTCACAACTCGCACTCCCAGCAGCAATATCATCTAATGTCTCTAGTCGTGCAACTTCAGCCTGGAAGTCCTCTAATAATTCCCACCAATCCACACCCTCAGCAATTTGAGCCGCCGCCAGTTCTAAAGCCAATGGCAGATACCCTAACGCCTTTGCCAAGTCTAGAGCTTGTTTCTGCTCCTCGGAGGACATTGGCATTAGAGGTCTACATTTATTCAACAACTCCAGCGCCTCGGCTGGACTCATCATGTCCAAGTCATAGCGAATGGCTCCCCGCACAGGAGCTTCACGGGTGGTGACTAAAACCCGACAGTTTGACCCACCCACCTGAAAGGGTTCGATATCTTCCGATTTCCAAGCATCATCGACAACTAATAAACTACGTTTGTCATAAAGTAGGGTTCTCAGATGCGTCGAAGCGGCTTGAGGAGTCGTGGGTTTATAGTTATAGTCTCCTAATGCCTGTATCCAACCACTCAAAAGTGAGAGGATATCCGGTTGTTGACCCAGTGTTACCCAGAGTATCCCATCGGAAAAGCGTTGATGAATATCGGGGTCATGAGCCAGGGCTGTGGCTAAGACAGATTTGCCAATCCCACCCAGTCCATAGATAGCACTCACCACTAACGTTCCCGGTGTGGTTTCTCCCGTTTCTAGGAGTAATTTTTTCACGTCCCGACGCGGTTGGGAGCGCTCGACAAAGTTGGGGGGTAATGGGGGAGCCTGGAAGGGTTTGCCTACCCATTTAGGTTTAGTGCCAAAATTAACAGTCCCATAATTCTGGAAGCTGTTTTGATTCCCATGAACCTCACCAACCGCCGTACCAATTGTGTTTTGATCACCGGAACTACCGATATGACCTTGATTATCAACACTGCCAACATCGTCACCAAAGGTGTATTGTTTTATCTGGCTTTCATGCTCACTCATTACGCCCAGAAACCATACTCACTTTTCACAAGACGTCTCGAAACCCTGTCCGATAAGCGTTGCTAAAGGTCAAAACTATTGCATTGGGTCAGGGCGGGTTTAGTCGCATCTGGGTTAACCCAGAAAGGATAGTTGTCAAACCCGCCCCTACACTCTATCACTCAAAACGATATGCCGTGAAACGTCATAGAAACCGTAGGGGCGCACTGACCTGCGCCCAATTCACTGACCTGCGCCTGATTCAATCGTCAACGCTATATCCTTTTTTAGCCGTTTCAGCAGAGGAATCCACTTCAGCTTCAACCCACCCCCTAACCATTTCAATAGGAATACCAATAGGAGCAAACAACACTTTTAGCGCTTCAATACCACCTTCTTTCAGGGCATTACGGAGTCGGGTTCTGAATGTCGGATTGTGCTTAATTTCTTGTTGCAGCGTTACCACTAAAGCACTTTGCCTTTCAGTTTCAGTAGCATTCGGATAGGTTTGCTTAAGCTGTTCCAGTAGCTGCTGAATTTCGGCGGCGGCTTGGGCTAGTGTTTGCTTTTGCTCTGGTGCATAGTTGTTAAAGGTTCCCTACTACAAGCTGATCGCACTGGTTTTGATAACCACGATTCACGACATACCCCTTTGCTCGTTCTGTATCCTTCGATACTGACATGATCTTTAGCTTGGCTCAATTCCGTTTTGGCTAAATTTGTCAATCTATGATAATTTAAACTATTCTTTTCCCCATAACGGTTTAAATTTTTCAATCATGCTTCCATCTCAACAAAACGTCATAATTGCTCATTTTTGACCCGTTTTCCGGAATTATCTACGAATTTTCAAGGGTTACAGCAATTGTGAGATGAGTGTGCGATTTTCAGGTATATTATCTATGGTGGGTTTTTCGTGGGCAAAATTAATCTCAACATAGCTAAACCCCTTGAATCTCCGTAACACTTTGTATAATGTCTGGTTTTCGTCTCACTCCCCATGTCACCTTGGACGCATGTATTTTCTTAAACTTACGATAAAAATCATTACTAAGTCTTGACAAAAACACAGATTACACAGCTAGGATGACAGTTTCCCAAACACTGAATCGTGAGATACACAGATTGACACAGAAAAGTAAATAATCTCCCCAACAATTCTTACTCTTTTCATCCTTTGCCAGCGAGAACTAACGCCTCTGTGTAATCAGTGCTACCAGCCTCCCACCCCCCACCTCTACCGTTCCTACCAATCAGAGAAATCAGTGTTACCATCTTTATTCAGCCAGGGAGTGCCATATCCAAAGACGCGATCGCAGATTAAACTAAGAGGCGGTGCAAGACTCGCCATCTGTCGTTATCGTCCTCTCCCAACCCGATCAGGAGCAAGTTATTGATGATTCGCCTGCCTAACAACCACCCGATTTTAAAGGGTTCTAGACTATGGTCAATGGTTGTGGTTTCAGCATCCCTCGTATTGCCCTTGATGCTAGCTCAATCCTTTTATTCCGGTTCTAAACCGATCGCATCCTCTCCCCAACCGTCTCCCTCACCATCACCCCGATCAGAAGTTCCACCGCCGCCAAATCCGTCCCCGGCTGAAGTGGAATGGCGTCATCGTCTGATTGCCCAAAGTCTCTCCTGGCAACGTCCCTCAACTCCCGTTCCCAAGGCAACCCCATCTCAATCCTCTACTCCTCAAGATACCGCCAAAACTCAAACCTCGGCGGCTCAATCACCGACAGCCAACCGAACCACTCAAACCTCGGTTCCCAAACCCCCCACCCCCCTACCGCCCAAACCTAACGCCCAGACTCAAGCCCAAAGCCCACCCCCGCAATCCCCTCCCGCCGCTTCGGAAAACTCTGCCAAATCTGAAACTCCTCCCGCCAATGCAGCCAGCTTAGAAATGCGAGTTGCGATCGCGACTGGGGTGAGTTCCCTAAATGTTGGCACATCTACCGCCGGAATCGTGGTGGATGCGAATGGGAAGACATTAGGAAAACTTGAGGCGAAGGAAGGAGTTGATGTTCAACCCAATGGTTCTTATCTTCGCATCGGTGAATGGAAAACCCCAGGAGGCGTTTGGCTTAAACCCACAGGTGGCGGGTTTGTTTTTGTCAATGGTCGCTGGTATCGAGGGGATTTACTTTTAATATCACAAGGGGATAGTCTACTTGCCGTTAACTATATTGAACTTGAGACCTATTTAGCCAGCGTAGTGGGTGCAGAAATCTATCCCAGTTGGCCCCCCGCCGCTCTGAAAGCCCAAGCGATCGCAGCTCGTTCTTATGCGATCGTGCATTACATTCGACCGGCTAATCAGTTATACGATTTGGGTAATACTCAGCGTTGGCAGGTGTATAAAGGAATTGAGTCGGAGTGGAATACAACAACTCAAGCGGTTCAAGAAACTCAGGGAATGTTTCTCAGTTATAAAGGGGGCGTCGTGGAATCATTATACGCCGCTTCAGATGATATTGTCAGTAATGTTTTTGGCGGTCAAGGAATGAGCCAAAGGGGTGCTTATCAGTTGGCGATGCAAGGGTATGATTACAAACAAATTTTAGCCCATTATTATCCGGGTGCGGGATTGTCGTGGATTGAGGATCAGTGAAGGGGAGACCAATTAGGGAGCGTTGATTTGTATAGCCAGGAAATAAATTTCCGTTGTAGAGACGTTGCATGCAACGTCTCTACACATTGGGCTGGGGATTGAAACTGTTGCCTACCCTCACCACTTATTCAACAAGCCCTATATTGATCTCTAAAGGTTTCAATCATTTACAGCCAAGGCTAATTATAAAAATCGTTTAATTTAAGTAACAATGTTTTGGGTATATTGCCATATTTTGATCAATTTTAAAAGTTCTTGATACCGGAATCTATCCAATAACCCAAATCTATCCCCTAACCTCAAATTTAGCCTCTTAAGTATGCTACTCTTAGACCTTTTAGCCGTAATAGCTGTGAGCAATTTTAAAATTAGATAATCTCTGTAATGAGGAATTATATTCTCATTGTAAAGCTTATATAGAAATTCAGTGGCGACAAAAATGACGTAATCTGCTGAAGTTCGTTGATCCTCAATAACTTTCAGTACGGCTAGGTATGGAGTTTCAATATTCCATCCTGCCTGCCTAGCCCCTTCCAGTAGAAGTTCATCTCTACTAATCGTTAAGGCTTGCCGACAGGGTAAAATATAACAGTTATTTCGTACCCAGCAGATAAGTTGCTCAAAATAAGCTTTCCTTTTAGCCGCATTTTCTGGGGTAAATTCCTGCCTGACAAGTTGTCCGTTAATTGTACAAAGGATTGATTCGCCGTCTGAGTTGATGCCTTGACATTTTTCTACCTCCTGGCGTAGTAGATTGAGTGTAGACTGAGCAATGCCAAACTTGCCTAGTGCTTGTACGACACTATCTGCTATTCCCAGAATATACAAAGTTAACAAGGATACTAAATCAATTATTACGAGTCCTCCTTTCTTGAGTCGAGCAAGGGAATCATCAAATTTTTCTTGGAAATTAGACCAACAATGGATGTATGGCTCAGAACCGTAAACCAACATCTCCCACGATTCAACTGAATTTTTGTTGATGACAATAGCCAAAGTACCCAAGGGCAAGGGAATTTTTCCTGTGCGATAATCCGACTTCGCTCTATTGAAATTCTCTTCACGTTGTTTGAGCCTTTCCTGCAAATTCAGGAAAAACTTAGGATCAATTCCATAATCCTCTGATATCGGGACAGGGACTGATCTAAATCCTTTAATATTAGGAAGTGTATCGAGTAAATCTAAACTTTGCTTTGCCGCCGCAAAATATTTGTCTTTTATCGCAACTATAGTTACCGTTTTTTTGCCCAGAATGCCAAATTCATCGTCTGCCAGAACAATCTCATCACCCAGATTTTTATCCAGTAATTTCTGGTATAGTGGTTGATTCCTATCCAACTCTTGTCGTGCGAGTTCAGCATCCGGGCGGTCATCAAGGATATACCATCTCTCACTGTTGGATTTATCTCTTAGGAGTACGCCACAACCATTCGTTACCCGTTCTAGGCTATCTTTACAAGATTTTTCCAGTAACGGAGACGTTGCTATAGTCATTCCACTAAAAAGCATTTTTACGGGTAGGGTGTTTATGTCAGACTCGTCTATATTCGGTGTTTGTAACTGACGCTGCATTCCCTCGGAGTAGGAAATGACATAAAAGGCGTGTACCTGACCTTCTTTAAAGAAGCGTCGCCTTGTTTCATAAAGAATTTCAAGGCAATGATGCCATCGCTCCCTAACTTTGTAGAGCAAAATTAGGTTCTGGCAAGCTTCTAGTGATAGATTATCGATAGTCGGATTTGAATCAAGGAAACGATCTAAATCATCTAGGCAATCGGTATAATAGTTAATTAAAGCTAACCTAAACTGCATATATACATCATCAAAAAACAGTTTTAAATACTCAGTACATACTTGACGAGCTTTTGGTAAGTCATCGATAATCTCATAGATAATTGTTGCCATTTTTGATACTTCAGGAATAGCTCCGTATCGGTTAAGCAGTTGCTGGCAAACGTCAAGAGCCGCCCCGTAGTCACCGACATTGTAGTAAGCGGTGAGTAATCTGTGGGTTAACCGATTATTCAATGTTTTATCGACAAACTGTTCATACACTTCTGCGGCATCGCGATAGTATTTCAATTCGTCAAACAGGAGATCCGCAAATTCCATCTGTCCGAGTAAATCGTTATTTTTACCGACAGCGGATTTTGCTCGATCAATTAATTCTGATATATTTTCCTCTTCACCAGTGCGTAGAGACAGTCGAATTTGACTGACGAGATAGAGAATATTATTCGGCTCTTCATCAAGTAAGAATTGAGAAAATCGTCTAGCATTATCGTAATCCATTGTTTGGATATATAATTCTAACCGCAACTGTTTTGCTGTGGTTTTAAAGTATTCATCATTATCTTTTGACAGAAAATCATCAAGTACATTCTGCGCTTCTGTAAATTGACCTTCTCCAATCATCAAACTGGCAGTGAGCAAAGAGGCTTCAGGCGTTTCCCGATTTGCCAGAATTCTTTGTAGATACTTAATCGCCTGTACCTTGTCCCCTTTTTCATAGGCAAGTAAAGCACGCTGCTTAATCAGTTTAGGATTTTCCGGTTCTACCTGTAAAGCTATGTCAATATCCTGTATCGCTTCATCTGGCTTTTGGAGAAGCATTAAAACACTGCTTCTATTAACAATTGCCGTAAACTTGGTAGCAGTTAAATCACTGGTAATGGGATTATTATCACCTAACACATCAGTAAATAATTCTCTAGCTTGTTCCAATTTTTTCCGATTGAGTTCATTAACCTGTCCAGCCCTAACAATAGGAGAATCCTGAACGAAAAGCTTCATCAAGGTAATGCCCAACCAAACCTTAATAGTATTGGCATTTCCTTCGCTTTGATTAATGGCAGTTTGAAACCATTTCTCTGCCTGAGTATAGAGATCTCTATCCAAAGCCGCCCGACCCAAAGCTGCCATTACATGACAAGCGATGGTGAAAGCCCTCGCGATTCATCCGAGGGATGAAACCGAGCGAAGCGTTCAGCCCAGCAACTTCAGTTGCGAGTCTTGGCTAACTCATGCTATGCTTCTATCATGAGTTTAACATGATAAAATGATTGTCTACGAGGGCAAGCTAAAAGGAAAAGACTACCAGTATAGAAGGCTCGATGAAGCCATCCGTACTGGTTTGTTTATCCGTAACGCTTGCCTTCGTCATTGGGAAGATGGTGATGCTAAGAGTCGCAATGACTTGTATAAGTATTGTACAAGTCTTGGCAAAAATAAAGAATTCCCCTGGGCGGGGAAGCTGAACTCTCAAGCTCGACAAGCCATGTCAGAGCGTACCTGGGCAGCTATCTCAAGATTCTTTGATAACTGCAAAAACCCGATCAAAGGAAAGAAAGGGTATCCCAAGTACAAGAAAAACCGCCCTAATCACGGGTCTGTAGAGTATAAAACATCTGGCTGGGTGCGATTCGTTTCCTCGAAAAATGGAGAATACAAATTCAAAGTGTACG
>NZ_JBKHHI010000226.1:0-10660 GCF_046539235.1 Coleofasciculus sp. | reverse complement strand
GGGAAAAGTTCACTTTTCTTTTAAAGATTCCCCCGGACTTTGAAAACCCCCTGCTACAAAAGGGTGGGTTTAGCTACATTAAGGCGACAAAAAATGTTACACCAAATCAGGGTTAGCCACCCCCGTTATAACTCAGTCCGCGTAGGCGGACTTGGTTTGTGTAGCAGCGATTTTAATCGCCGTGGTAAACGGGGGTGACAAAGGCTCACTCACCCCTACCAAAAGGGCGGGTTTAGTTATATCAGGGTGACAACAAATGTTAGTAGTTAAACCCGCCCCTACAAAAGGGTGGGTTTAGCTACATTAAGGCGACAAAAAATGTTACACCAAATCAGGGTTAGCCACCCCCGTTATAACTCAGTCCGCGTAGGCGGACTTGGTTTGTGTAGCAGCGATTTTAATCGCCGTGGTAAACGGGGGTGACAAAGGCTCACTCACCCCTACCAAAAGGGCGGGTTTAGTTATATCAGGGTGACAACAAATGTTAGTAGTTAAACCCGCCCCTACAAAAGGGTGGGTTTAGCTACATTAAGGCGACAAAAAATGTTACACCAAATCAGGGTTAGCCACCCCCGTTATAACTCAGTCCGCGTAGGCGGACTTGGTTTGTGTAGCAGCGATTTTAATCGCCGTGGTAAACGGGGGTGACAAAGGCTCACTCACCCCTACCAAAAGGGCGGGTTTAGTTATATCAGGGTGACAACAAATGTTAGTAGTTAAACCCGCCCCTACAAAAGGATGAATTTAGCGACATTTGACATACTTCCGATTTTAATCGCCGTGGTAAACGGGGGTGACAAACATCTATGCAGGTAATGTCCAAATTAAATAGGATGCCCATATCGCCGCCACCACAGCCAAAATAACTAACCATAATGGATAATGAGCGCGACTGACTTTCCCGTCTGATGTACTCAATGTTTCCACATCAATCCAAGGTGTAACCCCCCGCCGAAACCAACCCATTACTGTCACCGATTCACCTACTAAATCACTGGGGCGAGTTCCCAGAGGGAGTAAGTTACCCAGAGAACCTAAAATTGAAAAGTAATGCAGTTTAACTAACCCGCTATCCGTTTCGATAATTAAATCCACGCCTAACCAATTCTGCAATCCGCGCCGCCCTAAAAGTTTACCTGTAAATTCTACAGGTTGATGGGTAGAGGGTAACGCATTCGGATCAGCTAGCATTTGTTCTAAACTGGGTTGGTGACGAATCGCCGCAGGTTTGATATCGGGAAAATAACGATTAATCCAGAGAATAATACTTAGGCTAAATGCAATTAAGATACAAGCCTCCAGAAATGACCCAGCATTGTGTAACCAGATTAGCCGCCAGAATCCAGTTATCCACCAGCGAGATAGCCAATCACTGAGAATACCGAGTAACCAGAATCCCACTCGCAGTACAACACCGACAACGAATCCAGTTAATATAACACTTTGGAATAAGGGAAAAGCTTTATAACTATCAATTAGTTTCAACCAGCGTGTTTTATTATCCCGTATGGGTGGTGGTGGTATGGGTAAATCTAATTCTGTCCCCAACCGCCACTCGTAAGCATAACGGGCGCACAAATGCAAGCGATCGCCTAATAAAGGATGAGCCGCTGTAATAATTAACCAGTGGCGGTAAGGGTTGGTACATTCCCACTGTAAAACCCGTTCAAAGGGGACATGGGGCGAACAACTGCTTAAAAGTAATCCTTGTCGGTATCCTACGGGTAAAATTAAATCAAAGCTTTCCCACAAGGGGCGGGTTTGACCGGCTTTGTGTATCGCATCACTCATCCCTAAGCCAATTTTCAATAGCGCCCGGGTTAACCCATTGGGATTTCCAGTGGTTTCTATCGCCACGCGATCGCTATAGTAAATTCTAATCCGGGAAAACCATAGCAGGGGGAGGCGCAGTAACCAATAGGTGGCGTAACCTAAGCTGGAAATAATACTGGTAATCCCTAAACACAAAGGCGGTAACACTCTTTGAGTGGCGGGGTATTTGCGCCGAATCCACTCCGCTAACTGTTCTCCCCCTTGAGCTACATATAGATATAGGAGATAGGGAAACTGGAGAATTAATGTGCCTAGAGAACTGAGGATAAAGTCCCTGTTAACAATATGCCCCAACTGAGCCCCATAGATCGTGGCTATTTCATCTTCAGCGAGTTGTGTCAATAAGCCCTGACTAACGACAATTCGAGCCGTGCGAGGCAAATTCCCATAAGTTATCGCTAACGGCGCTTGTGTGGGTAAAATACCCAGCGTCGGTAACGGTAAACGGCGTTGACGACAAAACCGTTGGATCACTTTAGCCGATTCTGAGGATCGCGCCGAGAGTTGGCTGACGGAGAGGGGTTCTAATCCATACACCTGTTTTAATAGCCAATCCATTAACCAGGGAGAGACGATTAGCACCAAGATAGCCAAAACAGCTAAAACCTGAGTGGGATCACGGTAGAACCATTGAATCGGTGATAATAGCGGCAATTGCACCAATATAGTATTGGTGGTTGCCATTAAAAACTTTAACCAGAAACGCAGCACCCAAGCAAAGGCGATCGCACTTGCAATTCCAATTAGCCCCAATCGCTTTAATTTCGGGCGTTTGAACGGACGCCAGTTTTCCGCACGCCCTAAGTTGCGAAACCGAGGGCTGGCGGAAAAGACGGAGGGTGCTGAAGGGGGTGTGAAAGCCACCGGGAGTTGGGATGAGGGTTGAGGAGGAGGTTGGTTTCCTGGCGGATTTTGCCGCGATTTGTCACCTGTAAATAGGCGTTTAGCAGAATCAGTTAACCGCTGTTTAATCGTTCCCGGTTTGGTTGGGGAGGAGGGCGAGTTGAGGGGAACAAATCCGGTAGGATTCGCTGAATTGTCTTCTTCTGGCGTAAACCCCGTCTGATTGGCTGGCGGGGGGGATTCCGCCATGAGTTCCGGTAAGGTATTTGTCGCCCATTGTTGCACCTTGGGATTGAGATCTTGGGTAAGGGTTTGACAAAGCGCGATCGCCTTTTGGGTATCACCCCTGCGGCGATAAGCCTTGACTAGGGCGACACTGGCGCGGGAGATAATAGCTTCATCTAACTCAAATTCGCAGACGCCTTCTAGATGTGCGATCGCCACATCGTAATTGCCTTCTTTGAGAGCCGCTAAACCAGCATCGAGGGAGGGATTGGGTACAGATGCCATAATCGTTCATTCTACCCTGCTCTTTTACAATAAGCTGTCCTGCCGAGAATATTTCATCCGGGATTAATCGCGGGGAGTTGTCTCATCCTGTCATTGTAAAGTTTTGTGTAGGGGCGAGGTTCACGTTTATCGTTTCTTGATCAGTATTTTTCCACAACTTTATATAAAGTTTACCTTAACTTTACATCAAATTGAAAAAGATTCATTGCAACTTCACAATTAAGCCTTTCGCCAGAGAAAAAACTGGCTATACTCAAAACTGTTGAAACAATTCGCATAGTTGTGTGGGCGCTAATGAGTTTAATTCCGTGATTTTAGTTCATTGAATTTCTACATAAAATGGGAGGGATTAAAACGGTGAACTAGCCAATAGGGAAACATTTTCAGATTCCACATTCAGGGTAAATGCTTGTCCGGATTAATCGAGGAATTTGGTTGATTTAAATTCCTGGATAATTTTTCTGTGGCGAACGTCCAGACAATCCTATTTTTTCCCTATTGACGGGTGAATCCTTCACCGTTTTTTTAGGCGGTAAAATAGATGGAGAAGAGACAGAGGGTTTGTCGTCCAAAGCGCTGTTTAAAGTAGTGGGCTAGGATTGGGCAGAGGAGGATTGTCAAGATTGTCATCTTCGATAAGGAATTGTTGAATTCTAACTGCAATGCTGTAAAAATATAACAACCTGTAGGGTGTAGGCTGTAGGGGCGAGTCGCTGCACAAATGTTCGGTGCGAGAATTAACCTATCTCGACTCGCCCCCGTCTAAATAGTCAGTCGCTTGTTAGCCTTGGCAGGTTCTGAAATTCAGGTGACATCCGCAATTGGCAGGATCAAGACGAATCATTACCAGATTGACCCCTAAATCCCTGCATGACCTAACGCTAACCCTGCAACCAGCATCCCCAGAACCAAAAACGGTTGAGCGCTGGCTTGATATTTCACATCATTTTCCAGGGGCGATCGCAGAAAATACATATCCTGAAATGTAATCTGAGGCACAATTAACAGCAATAGTATCGCCGCATAGAGATTTTGGTGAATGCTAATTAAATACCCAGCAATCCCGGCTTGAAAGATATCAATCATCAGCACACAAATCCAAGCAGCTGTACCCACGCCAAACATCACCGGAATAGACTTGAGCCCCAATTGGCGATCGCCTTCGACACTCTTAAAGTCGTTAACCACGGCAATGCCTAAGCCTGCCAGACTATAAATCAGGGTAACAATCACAATCGTCCAATTCAGATCCCCAAATAAAGCATGACCCGCCCACCAGGGAAGGGCAATATAACTCGCACCGAGGGCATAGTTTCCCAGCCAACCATTCTTTTTCAGCTTCAAGGGCGGCGCTGAGTAAATATAGGCAAGAAACGCCCCAAAAAGCGTTAAACAGGTTAACGTGGGAAACTCATGACCCACCCATTGATCTAACCCATAGGCCACACCAATACCCGCCAGCAATAGCACGACAATCTGAGTCATCACTTGAGGCACCGAAATTGCCCCAGAGGGAATTGGGCGGTAGGGTTCATTAATCGCATCCAATTCGCGATCATAAAAGTCATTCAGGGTTTGGGTATACCCTGCCATCAACGGACCCGATAGTAACATACAAGTCACCGCTCTCAGGATATCTTCTGGCGTCCAGGTATATCCACCGCCCGACGCTGCGCCACAGACAACCCCCCAAATTAGGGGAATCCAGGTAATCGGTTTCATTAACTGGAGACGAATTTTCCAGATAGATTTTTCACCGGGGGCGGCACCTTTCATGCCTAGAAGTTGCCGGGTTTTACCTGTTTTATCAGTTTGTTCGGTTGAGGGAGAGTTAGACATTTTAGTATTGAGTTTTGAGTGTGTAGGGGCGGGTTTTACCAATAACGTTCCGGATCAAACCACTAACTTGACTAAACCCGCCCCGATTTGACCCGTGGCGATCCTCTATAGAACCTGGTGCGTGATTATGTAGGGGTGGGTTTTAGAGAATTTCGCTATTAATGATAACGCTACCTCAAAACCCGCCCTAACCGATACGTAGAGGCAGGTTTAACTATTATCGTTTGAAATGGTGCGTTACGCTGCGCTAACGCACCCTACACCCGCCCCGACGAATGACATAAGACAATCAGAACGAAATAATTAAATGCCGATCTTGGAACTTCGCCCCTTTCACCGCTTGACCGCTCAATTGGGGCGGAAGCCATATATTACGCCGCTGATCCCCAGCTTCAATCGTCACCTCTGGACCATATTGGGTGAGTTTCACCTGCTTTTTGTCGAAGCCCGGTAAAAATAAACTGACTTGACGATTCGCCACATCTATGCTAATAGATTTAGGCGCTTGCACCGCTTGTTTAAAATCAGGTAGGGCATCCATCAACGGTTGCCAATCAGCCACCTGAGATAACTGGGGTAAGGCGCTAACCGTTAACGGGGCAAATTCAGCCGCTAACGTATCCGTTGCTGGAATTTGGTTCAACAGAACCCCCCCCACCGTCAGATTAACCTGCTGGGCGCTCCCCCAGAAATACTTAGCCGTCGCTAAAGCCGCCGTATCTCCCGTTGTCACCAAATACGCCGCCACCCGATTCGGATTAGCCACAGCGGTTTTGCCCTGCTCTAGTATTTGGTTGGTTTGCTGAGTCGGTTTGTTGGCAAAATCGTCGGGTGTCCAGGTCACATTAAGAATGGCACTGGTAACGGGTTGGATAAACGGGGAAATCGCCTTACCCAGATCCGACTCGGTAAAGATTTGGCGAAAGCGGCGAAAATACCAACTGAGAATTTCTGGCATCCCCAGCATCCTCAATGTGGCTTGATCGCCGCTGCCATCGTAGATAATCACATCATACTCACCACTGGCATCGTACTCGCGAATCGCATTCAGGGCTAAAGCACTATCCATCCCCGGTAAAATGCCCAATTCTTGACCATAGACATTTTTCAGCGTTGGCGATCGCAAATACTCCGCCTCTAGCTTTTTCACCTCTTCCCAACTTTGTTCCAGGAGGAGGGTAGACTGAAGCTGAACTGCTTTCAGATTTTGTTCCACCTCCGTCGGATCAGCCCTAGGGGATGTTCCCAGTAACAGTCCAAACGCCGGGGTAGGATCTTGCCCGACTAAAAGGACACGCTGACCAAGATTTGCGAATTTTTTAGCCGCCGCGATCGCAATTGTGGTGCGACCGGTGCCGCCTTTGCCTAAAAAGGTGAGAATAAAAGCCATAATTTTGCTGGACGCTGCTGGGGAAGTCGTCACTAACTGACGGGTTTGAGTTCATCTTCAAAAAACCAGGTTGCCGTGTTGTCGTCAAATTCGACGATCGCACCGACACCGCTGCCATCTGTCATTTTAAAGTCTTTGACGATGCCCACTTTCCCTAGTTTATTCACGATATCGCCCGACACCCGGTCTCTGAGACGACAAACTTGAACTTTTTGACCAATCTCCATTATTGCTGCTAGTACTTTTAATAGGATGAACCATTCCAAAGTGTACCGGAATCTGGGAAGTTTTGACCCGATTACAAGCTTCGATGAGATAGTTTTGAACATGTAGGGGCGGGTTTGACGACTAACCCTGCGGTTCCAACCACTAACTTAACTAAACCCGCCCCGACCAAGGTTTCCTTCCCCTGCTTCCCCTGCTTCCCCTGCTCCCTCTGCTTCCCCTGCTCTCTTCATCTCCCACTTACCATCCGCTCCTGGGCTTCTGCCAAGGCGCGTCGGACTTGCTCAAATCCTGTCCCCCCGTAACTGTTACGGGCAGAAACCACCTGAGTCGGTGCGATCGCGTCGTAAATATCCTCCTCAAAGGCGGGATGGATTTCTTTCCACTCTGGCACAGTTAAGTCTTTGAGCAGTTTACCCGCCCCTAGACAGGTTCTCACCACTTTACCCACCAAGTTATAGGCTTCTCGGAAGGGAACCCCTTTACTTGCCAAATAATCAGCCACATCGGTAGCGTTGGCGAAATCTTCCGCTACGGCTGAGGCGAGACGCGGAGGACAAAACTCTAACCCCTCCCCTAACAGAATTGTCATGGCTTCCAGACATCCTTTAACTGTTTTCACGCTGTCAAATATTGCCTCTTTATCCTCCTGCAAATCCTTGTTATACGCCAACGGTAATCCCTTCATCAGCACCAACATCGCTTGCAGATGCCCAAACACCCGCCCCGTTTTGCCCCGTACCAATTCCGGCACATCCGGGTTCTTCTTTTGCGGCATAATACTCGAACCTGTCGAGCAATTATCCTTGAGGGTAACAAAGCCAAATTCCTGAGACGCCCAGAGAATAATTTCCTCCGACAGTCGGCTCAAGTGAACCATAATCAGACTCGCCGCCGTCAAAAACTCAATGGCAAAGTCGCGATCGCTCACCCCATCTAAACTGTTGCGATAGACATCACCAAAGTCGAGCAGGGAGGCGCTGTAGTGCCGATCAATCGGGAATGTTGTCCCCGCTAGCGCCCCACACCCTAAAGGAGAAATATTCACCCGCGGGTAAATTTCCCCCAATCGTTGCCAATCCCGCTGCAACATTTCCCAATACGCCAGCAAATGATGAGCTAAACTCAACGGTTGGGCGCGTTGGAGATGGGTGTAGCCGGGGATTAGGGTTTCGACATGGGATTGAGCCATAGTAAGCAAAACCCCTTGCATATCTCGCAACTGAGTCCGAATTTGGGTAATTTGATCCCGCAGATAGAGTCGGGTATCTGTGCCAACTTGGTCATTTCGCGATCGCGCCGTGTGTAGCTTTTTCCCCACATCGCCAACAATTTCGGTGAGGCGTCGTTCCACGGCAAAATGAACGTCCTCAGCGTCAATACCGGGGTTAAATTTTCCCTGGCGGTATTCTGAACGAATTTGTTCTAACCCGTTCACCAGTTGTTCCGCTTCAGGGGCTGAAATAATTCCCGTATGGGCAAGCATCTTCGCATGAGCCACTGAACCCGTCAGATCATACTCAATCAGTTCGATATCGAACCCAATACTCGCATTAAAAACCGCGATCGCCGGATGTAGTGCTGATTCAAATCGCTGACTCCATGTTGTTTGTTCCGTCACAATACCGATTCACCAATGACAAAGGACAAATGACAAAGGACAAATTACCCAAATGAACTCATCCCCCGAAAAATATAACCGATAACTAAACCAATTAAAAATGCCCAGACTTGACCCGATTCAATGAAATTATTGAACGCCTGTTGAATTTGACCCAAAATATCCGGATCTTCAACTTGCTGGGCTAACACCAGTCCATCGGTTAGCCATGGACTCACCAGGTCAATCAGGGGATGAAGACCAGTGACAACAGACGTTAGAGCTTGCACTTCCATAACAGCCATGGCGATGATTGCCTTTAAATTAGGTTACTCGGAAGATTTTACCTGCAACACGACCAAGGTCATATCATCTCCGTTACGGTTTTTCCCGCCCATAAACTCTCCCACCCGCTCAAACAGGTAATCTAGGATGGGTTGGGAGCCTTGGCGATGTTCGCACGCCCACCTAAAGGCTTCAATCAGATTTTCCTCATCAAAGCGATCGCCATGTTGATTGGCGACATCGGTAAATCCATCAGTGTAATAGATAATCGTGTCTCCGACATCAAGCTGGATTTGATCATCTTTATACTGAGAATCTGCCTCTAAGCCAATTAACATTCCATCCGTATCAAGACGCTGGATGGAATGGGTGGATGCTTTCCATAAGAAAGGGGGATTATGAGCCGCATTGCTATAGGACAATGTGCGGGTTTGAGGATCGTACTCCGAATAAAACAGGGTGACAAATCGATTGGAATTTTCTAAGTCAGCATACATCACCCGATTTAGATGTTCCAGGATGCGGGCTGGGGAGTGACGGTTTAGCACTTCTGCTCGCAACATACCCCGCGTCATTGTCATAATCAAGCCGGCTGGTACACCTTTACCCATGACATCACCAATGACAACGCTCCAGGGTACAGAGGTTTTGTGGTTATCGATCGTTTGACTATCACAAGGCTGTATAGAACGAAGCTGATCGTAGTTGGTGGGAATAAAATCATAATAGTCTCCACCAACTCGACTTGCCGTCTGACACTGCGCCGCCAGTTCAATTCCTTTAATCGAGGGACATTGACGGGGGAGGAGGCGTAATTGGATTTCCGCGCCAATTTCTAACTCTCGATCTAAGCGTTCTTTTTTGCGAAGTTCTACAGTCAGTTCATCATTCGCGATCGCCACGGCTGTTTGATCGGCTACCAAACGCACTAACTTCTGTCGAGTTGGCGTCCAGCTATAATTCAGGTCATCAGTAAACACATACAAACGCCCGCGTTCGACATTTTTAATCAAAATCGGTGTGCTAAATAACCGAATATCTCTGTCTAAATAGCGATTGACCTGATCGTCAAACGATGACCAAATTGCGTCCAACTGTTCTGGACTCATTGCCGATTTTCCATCCTCATTGCCTTGAGTGGTGATCGTCTGAGTTGCCCGTTCAAGTGCTGGACGCAAGGTTTGACACTCTTGATTATCTTGGCAATGCATCTGTTCTAGCCGGAGTTTACCATTTGGTTTTAACAAAACCAATGCGCCTCCCTCCGTATCGGTTACCCGTGCTGACATCAAGGGAATTAATTCTAAAAATTGATTCAAATTGTTGAAGCTGCGTAAGGCAAATCCCAGTGAGCTTAACAAATCTTGGATTTTATGTTGTTCTCGGTGCAAGCAAGCCACAAGTTCTTTCAGGGCGGAAACGGGTGTTCTGTCAGAAGCGGCGATATAGGGTGTGCCATTCGCTGAATTAGGGGTTTGGCTGGGGAAGGGGCGTGCTGTCATCACATCAGGGTTGGGGAGCATCACTTTTTACTAAGGATATAGTCCAATCGCAGGTAGTCTCTACACTTATGGTCTTCAAGTAGCTATTGAAACACTTTTGACCATCCACGCTTCCATAAGTAAGTTGGAAACGTCCGGACAGCCTTCTTGCAGGCATGAATAGGACAATATAAAAAGCGTGGGAAAATCCCGATGACATCCTATCTTAACGCTGTTGGTCTTTGGCGCTGTACTGAAGTCTGTTCCGGTTATTATATAAGGATTTGACTGATTTTAGGTGTCAATCATAGCGCCAATTGAGTATTCTGCCAACGTCCATCTGGGGGATGAGTTAAACTATTTCTTGTTTTTAGTCTTCAATCAAGCATCCAAAATCAAGATTACCTCTTCAGGAATCCCCCATTTTTTCTATCGATTGGAAAATAAAAGGTACATTTACCCTTTTCTTCAACCAGGATAATAGAACCACCGCTGATATCGGACAAAACCCATCGCAATACTCGTGGGACTCCGGGTTCAGCGAAGCAACCCGGAGGGGGATAGAGGTCAAACCGCGCCGCTCTGCGGTTAGACGAGGTTTGACAATCCAACTGTTGATACCAGTCCAGTATTTCGCTGCAACAATTGGACTTT
>NZ_JBKHHI010000225.1:0-10700 GCF_046539235.1 Coleofasciculus sp. | reverse complement strand
GGTTGGTCGTTTGTTGAGATGAGTCATCTGTCATTTGTCAGTTGTCATTGGTAACGTTAGCTATTTCCGGCGTTCCACCACTGAAATTCTGAGCAACGACTAGATCTCCGACTTGTTCAAGAAATCAGGAATTCTGTAGCTAGCCTTATCTAGGTATTGATATCAATAGCTAGTTTAACTCGGTTCAAGACAGGAGTATAAATATCGACTTCAACCTCTGGGACTCGAATGGATACAATTAATGAATAACCAGCAGATTGCTGCCAACGCTCTAAGTGCTTTTTATCTTTCCACCATCCACCAACTGGATAAACGGCGATCGCACTTCTTTGTGCCAGTTCAATAGCAGTACCATACCAGATGTCCGAATGGATTGAGCCTCGGTTTCTTAGCTTTGAACCGAGAAACCAATTGTCACTCTCCGTTCTAGTTGTTGTGTTTTCTTCTTCCTCTCTAGCCGCTTTATTGATTCGTCTCCTAAAATCATCATGGCTTTCCAGGGGTCTTTTTACTTCAAACCGTAAGCTGTATGACGCATAACGATGACGCTGACCCCATCCGCGTTCCCCGGGATTTGGCTCAATGAAGTAGGAAAGAGTAACCTTTAGCCAATCATCTTCACCGAAGCATAACTGATCTATTGCGGCTGACCAAGATGACGGAGTTCCTTGATTAGAGGCGGGAATTTCACTCGTTATTGCCATGCAAAAAACTCGACGCCGATTTGGAGCCTGAATTTCGGGGCGAGCCACAGCCTCCTTTGTAATTGCACCGTAGAGTTCAGGCTCGTTCGGTTGGTTAGGTTGGAGTATTTTAACGGACTCCAGCCGATGCCTAAGTTTTACCTGATTAGAGGTTTGTAGTACATCCAGTAAATCAGCATACAGCGCTAAGCCAGCCATCTGAGTACCGTGACCCCAGTTGTCACGGACTCCCCACCTAGGCTCATAGGTATGCATATCGCTGGAATCTAGAGTTGGCTCAATGAGGGGATGGGTTCGGGTGACTCCACTATCCAGTAAACATAACGCGATCGCATGTTGACCTGGCTCAAGGATACGATCTGCTACATCTCTAGCCCAACGTACTTGTTCCACTGGACCCATGTCCAAAAACATTGATGGGGTATCTTTGGCGATACGCAGTTCTGCAACAGCATCTGAGTTTTTGATCAGCCGCGCCATTGCTTCTACATCAGCCATAGCTAGAACAACCTCCCGTTCTGGGAAGGAAATAGCGTGAGGCTTAGTTTGAATATTCAGGCGCTCAGTAATAGTATTAAACGTTTCACGTTGGTCGCGACGCAGCCAGACTTCCCACCAAACTTCTTGCTCATCTTGAGGAAAGAGAGTTGAATCGTCCGTAAACAGTGAGCGAACAGTACCAATCTCTACCGTTTCTAGTCGGGCAACCAATGCCTCATTCTTAGGCTTACCTTTTTTCGTTTCCTGATCACGGTATTGTTCCACTTTTGACAGAAAATAGTCAGTGGCTGATTCGGGTACAAATACCGTTGCTTTGACCACATCCTCCTGTTCAGCAGGCTTATGTACTGCTACAAGTTCAATCTTCTTTTGGCGATTTTCTAGTTTCTCAAACGCATTTGCCTGATCAGTCAGCACCTGAAATTCTAAATAAAAACCCGGTTTACCCGTCGCTATTTCGGGTTCACGAGAGTCTAACTGCTGTCGAGCCTTAAGAAGGGATCGACCAATCGCTCGTGCTAACTCGTTAGCATGTCTTTCTCTATCGCGAGGGGGCGGTGGTGGAGTTGTTCCTGTACGTGGCGATGTGTAATTTTCGCTTTCACCACTATCGGGAAGATAGATGTGAGGACGATCACGCGACTGATCAACCATTCGATATTGAACTCCTTATTGCTCAAAGGTAATATCCTTTCGTTCCAGGATAGCCAAGATTAAAGTTTCTTCGCTGACTTGTTTGGTATTCGATAATATCGCTTGTTTGGCCGCTTCGTCTGTCGCTCTGACAATCTCAGCTTGAGTGAGTCCGTCGGCTGCGTCGATAATGCGTGACCAATCCTTCCATCCTATATCAAAGGTTACTAGCCGTATTCTTATCAGTTGGCGAATCATTTTTGCATCCGGCAACTTGTACTTAATTACATCGTCAAAGCGCCGAAAAAGAGCATTATCCAATAAGCTGGGATGGTTCGTTGCTGCAATAATAATGCTTTGGCTATTATCATTTTCCAAAAATATCAGAAAAGAATTGAGTATGCGCCGAATTTCTCCCACATCATTTCCCGTCGTGCACCCACTGCCAATCGCATCAAATTCATCAAATAAATAGACTCCTTTGGTTACGTTCATGGCATTAAAAATAACTCTAAACCGACTAGCAGTTTCTCCCATAAATTTACCAATAATACTTTCGTAAAGTGTGGTAAAAAGCGGAAGGTGCAGCTCTCCAGCTAAAGCCGCAGCCGTCATTGTCTTCCCTGATCCGGGCGGTCCGACAAATAGGAGTTTACGACGAGGTGACAAGTTATGTTCCCGCAACCGTTTTTGTTGCTTTTGTTCGGTTAAAATTCGTTTTAATCGACTCTCTAGTTCAGGTTGCAGAATCATTTCCGATAACCGCGTTTCTGGATATCTCACGGATACTAGATTCGCCAGATCACCTTTGGGTTGAGCTAAGGGTATAATTCCAGGTGTTTGGTCTATCACAGACTTACGCTCTTTGGCTTGATCAATTAACTCTCTGATTTCTTGAGCTAACTTCCCATGTCCCAGCCTTGCTTCATAAGCTGCCATCTGTAGAGCAGCAGAATAGAACTGCCGATCCTCACCTTCCAGATGGCTCTTTAAAAGCGCTATAATGTGCCGAGCAGTGGACATGATTGATCTTTGCCTTTTTTCGTGGCAGTCTTAACTGTAGTACTATTACAATTTGAATGTTGGTCAGTTTAGCCGTTTTTATGGATGGCAAATTCCGCCTTGACAAAAACTCCTCGGTAGGTCATGGTCACATCTAATCCAAAAAGTACACAAGTTGTAACTGCTCATCGGATTTAACTATATCGTTTTGCTGACCACTTCTAGTATAGGACATTTGTACTATAGCGATCCGCTTTGAATCGTGAATATGCTAGTGAGTCTTGTCCATCCACTGATAATCTGGATCAAAATGCGGCTGTGATTTACCCGATTGGGTTAGGTGATCACTTGGCTGTGGTAGTTTCTTGAGATGATGCTGCACTGTGTTATTACGGGACAAGGCTATACTAAGGAAAAGACCTTGAATTGATTCAATCAACTCCAATCAACGATTTTTATATCAAGTGTATAATTCAATTTATTTGTATCAATTAAAGATTCATTTTTTAAGGAGAAAACACTGTGAAATCAAGCAGTAATGTGCCAATAATATTGTAAGTTTTTATTTCAGAATAAATACAAAATTGTTCCCTATACTCCAAAACCCACGCCATGACTACTCAAACTCCTTTATCCCGTGGGTACTTTTTCCTGGGAGTCATCTGCCTTCTGCCTTCTCCTCAAAGGGGTTCGTTAACCAGGATTTAGTCTAATCTCCCTATTCGCTAGCGATATCCTTTAAGAAGTCGGGGATCTGGTAGTAGTGTGAAAGCAGCCATTAGCCACTTTATTACTACGTTATGAGTAATCGCGAGAAACTACGCCAACTCCTACTCCAACTTGACAACAAGAGCTACAAAGCCTATAAGGATATCAAGGGACGCTATCACTTTTCGGATTTTACCTTAATTGTCGATCGCGTCCAAGGTGATCCCTTTGCCAGTCCCAGTCATGTTCGGGTGCAACTGTCCCAAGCGGTGGCGGATTTTCCCAAAACCCTTTACCAAAGTCGTAGTCGAGAAATCGCCTTACGGGATTACCTGACACGCCAGTTTGATTTAGTGGCGCGAGAATTCAGTTCCCACCGGGGAACCGGGAATAGTGGGCGGATTGCAATTGTGTCTGTGGGACAATCGGTAATTGAACGCACGGCTGCATTTATCAATGATGAACTCGTCGAAGTGCGCTTTGTCGTCGGCTTACCTGCACGGGGACGACGTATCTCTGGGCGTCAGGCGGCGGAAATGTTGTGTGAGGATATTCCAGAGATTGTTGATCAAGCGCTGAAGTACGACTCTCTAGATGCGGTAGAGATTAAACAGCACGTTGAAACCATCGAAGATGCAGACTGGTTGCGTCAACAGTTAGCCGAACGGGATTTAGTGGCATTTATTGCCGATGATGCCATTCTACCCCGACGCAGTGGCGTGGATGATCGCCCATTAGAGGACAATGCGTTACCCTTCCAATCCCCAGAAACCTTGCGGGAAACCTTTAATTGTCCCAATCGGGGAGAGGTAACAGGGATGGGGATTCCCGCCGGAATTACCCTGATTGTCGGCGGTGGCTATCATGGCAAGTCTACCGTCTTGCGATCGCTAGAGGTGGGGGTCTATAATCACATTCGGGGGGATGGACGGGAATTTGTGGTGACTCAAGCCTCAGCGGTGAAGATTCGGGCAGAAGATGGGCGTAGTATTGCCAGTGTCGATATTTCGCCGTTTATTAACCAATTACCCCAAGGTCGGTCTACTCGTCAATTTTCCACCGCCAATGCGAGTGGGAGTACCTCTCAGGCGGCGAATATTATTGAAGCCTTAGAAGCCAATACCCAGTTATTACTCGTGGATGAGGATACGGCGGCGACAAACTTTATGATTCGCGATCATCGGATGCAGCAGTTGATTGCCAAAGATAAGGAACCAATTACGCCGTTTATCGATAAGATACGTCAACTCTACACCGATTATGGAGTATCCACAATTGTAGTCATGGGGGGTAGCGGTGATTACTTTGATGTCGCCGATACCGTCATCGCCATGGATAACTTCCAACCCTACGATGTTACCGAAAAAGCCCGTGCGATCGCGAAACAGTATCAAACAGAACGGATTCCCGAAGGCGGAAAAGAGTTTGGCGAGATTGCGGCGCGTATTCCCTTACCCGAAAGCATTGACCCCAGTCGCGGTTCACGAGACGTTAAGCTGAAGGTGCGCGATGTGGATGAAGTTGTCTTTGGCAAAGAGGAAATCGATTTAGCCGCCGTTGAACAGATTGTGGAGAAAGGGCAATTACGGGCAATTGCTGAAGCGATTGTTTATGCCAAACGGCACTATATTAATGGGCAAAATACAGTTGCCGAAGTGCTAAATCGGATGATGGCAGATATTGAATCTCAGGGATTAGATTTGCTGGGAAATTTGCCAGAAGGAGACTTAGTATTATTCCGACGATTTGAGTTAGCCGCCGCCTTAAATCGATTGCGGACGTTGCAAATACGGGAGCATCATTAACATCCTCTCCCACTCGTCTGAGTCGGGGCGGGTTTAGTTATAGCAATAGACACATCGATTAGGACGTTCGGCACTATTGTAGAGACGTTGCCGGCAACGTCTCTACTAAGCTGTAACCCATTTAATTAGCCATTTACGTGGCTGGTATGACTTAGCCAGACGCAGCGATCGCAATGGATGAGAATTCTATCCAGAAACTGTAGGGGCGCAGGTTGTGCGCTCATAAAATCTGCCAATCTAATCCATCATTTTAGCTGTGTCACGCCACTACAATTTGGTGATAAAAAAATTTAGTTGGCTAAGAGTTGTGCAAGATGTGGGGTATAATCATCCCAGTTGTAGGTTGGGTTGACGACTGTTACCCAACGGAATCTAGGGCTAAAGCCCTTACTACAAGCAGGTATAATCATCCCAGTTGTCAACTTGATTCTAATTCTGCCCAACTATGGCTAGCTTAAAAATTGTTAACAATTTTGATGGCAGCTTTGTCCTCGAACCAGACGCCCAGAACCATTTATTTAGCTTGTTGAACGGTGAATCATTCCGCCAGCAAGTCGCGGGACAACTGCACTGTCAAGATTTGGAATTCACCGAGTTACTGTTTCAACCTGTCCCCTACAGCGAAGGGACTCCCAAGGGTATGCCACGGGAGTTTGAACAGTATCACGAATCGGACGATTATGCAATTATAAATGTCCCTCCCAATTTCATGTTCAAAGCCAAAATCTTCAACCCCAGCCGCCTCTGCGCGATTTATCGAAAAATAGCCTAACTATTGCTGATGAGTTCTGAAACGCCAATTCCCGCTCTCTCTGACTTAGAATATATCCCTTATCTGGACGAGGAGGGTAATCTCCCGGAATCCTTATCCGGCAAAATCGGCGTCTATGCCATTTTTGACCAGGATAAAACTCTGCAACTGGTCAACTATTCTCGTGATATTTATGTCAGCTTAAAACAACACCTAGTCCGTCAGCCTCAATCCTGCTATTGGTTGAAAGTGGAAACCATTGAGCGCCCCAATCGCACTCGCTTGGAAACAATCCGCAAGGCTTGGATTGAAGAAAATGGGGAAATTCCGCCAGGGAATGGTCAAGATGAAGCGATTTGGAATCAGCCGATTGATGCGAAAAAGACGATGACCGATGAGGATAAAGCCACCTATAACAAGAGTGAAGAATTAGGTCAAATTAAGCTGTTAAAGAAAATAGCACGGCGCGTTGAAGCGGAAATAGTCGAACAATTAAATGCCCGTGGTGTGCAAGCTGAGATTCGCTTTAATCCAAAATTAAAAGAGCAGGGGTTACTGGATTTAAAATAACAACATTTAAGCCAAAATAGACCTGTAAATTTGGCGTGGGTTGTCTAGTTTCCGTTCTCGGCTCTTGTAAGGAGTATCTCTTCACTGTGAATCAGGGCGGGTTTTGTTGATCAGGTTGTGGTAATCAGCTAGCCTTAGTACCTAAACCCGCCCCTACTATTGACCCTTCACGACATTCGAGGTCATGCTTATTTACTTTTTTCGCCACTAATTAACTGTGATGACTGGACACGCTCTAGGGGTTCCTATAGATACGAAGCCAGAGCAACCGCTAAATATAGTCTTTTGCTAGCCTTGTCGGATACAGTTTGCCAGACTATAATCTTAGCTTAATTCATACTGCATAACTCCTAATTCATCATTCATAAACAGCTTGCCTAAATCGCTCATGACGCCAACGCTGCTCAATAATCGCTATCGCATCCTCCAGACGCTGGGGGCAGGTGGGTTTGGGAATACCTTTCTCGCTGAAGATACTTACATGCCGTCGGGACGCAAGTGTGTAATTAAGCAGCTTAAACCCATGACTCATGATCCCCAAACCTATCAGCAAGTAAAAGAGCGATTTCAGCGGGAAGCGGCGGTTTTAGAAGAGTTAGGTGAAAGTAATCACCAAATTCCCCGATTATTTGCTTATTTTTCCGAGTCTGGACAATTTTACTTGGTTCAGGAATGGATTGAAGGGGATACCCTGACTCAAATTGTAGAACGGGAAGGTCGGCTGAATGATGGTCAAGTCAAGGCAATTTTGTTGAGTCTGTTGCCTGTACTGGATTACGTCCACAGTTGTCACATTGTTCACCGGGATCTTAAACCGGATAATGTGATTGTCAGGCGGCGAGATGGATTACCTGTGCTGATTGACTTTGGTGCCGTGAAAGAAGCGATTAAAACGGTTGTCCATTCCCAAGCCAATACCACCCCATCGATAGTCATTGGCACACCAGGGTTTATGGCAGCCGAACAAGCAGCAGGACGCCCTCGCTATGCTAGTGATCTGTATAGTTTGGGCTTAATTGCGGTATTTTTGCTCACGGGTAAATTACCGCAAACCCTAGAAACCGATATCCGCAGTGGCGAAATTTTATGGCGTCGGGATGCGCCCAATTGTCACTCCCATTTAGCTACGGTGATTGATCAGGCGATTCGCTTCCATCCGCGCGATCGCTTTGCGGATGCTAAGGAAATGCTGGAAGCCTTAAACGCCCATCCGACAACAATCACGACACCCACATTATCCCTTTTTAGTGCTAGTAAATCTGTCCCATCTACCCGTAAGCCAGCCGTTCCGCCAACCGTTCCCATCCGCAGAAAACCCCGACAAGCAGACGAGGAACAACCCTCTCGGCGCTTTGGCGGTTTAATCGCTGGCGGCTTACTCCTGAGTGCTGTGGCTGTTGGTTGGGGTTTAAACCGGCTTCTAGAACCCTCAAGTCGCGTACCGCCACCCCCAGAGTCAATATCTGCCTCTTCTGGAAATACTCCCTCACCCTCACCGACAGCGACAACCCCACCCTTATCTCTGCCAACGCCTTCGCCAAAACTGGTGAGTCCAAAATCGCCAACACCCCTGCCCCCACCTGATCCCACATTCCGTATCCAAGAATCTCCAGAACTCCTCCCTTCTCCAGATCCCCCCACGCCTTTTGCCTCTGAACCTTCAGTATTACTCTCCCCCTCTCCTTCCCCGTCTCCTGTAACTTACCCAACCCCCATACCTTCACCCTCACCCTCACCTACACCTGAAAACCACACGTCTGAACCGCTTCTATCGAATAAAATTCCTGGATTTACGCCAGGAACCCCACGAAAAGTGGTGGAAGCCGCCTTAGGTACACCAACCCAGCAAACCAAAGGCTTGTGGCACAATACCCAGGCATTGACTTATGAAGACTTTATTCGCGATCGCGTCAGTCTCGGTTATTTGTTTGATCGGGATACTAAGCGTTTGCGCCAAACTGAGGTGGCATTTGCCCAATCTGTAGGATTAGAAACCATGGCAAACACTTTAGATAAAATGCTGAGTCGCAATCTCTCACCAGAGATTCGCCAGGGATTAACTCAGGTTTATCAGCGTCAATCCAATCGTTATCGTTTCACCAGCAGCAACGGTTCTCCGTTAAAAGGAGTGATTGAACGCAATGAACGCGATCGCATTTATATTGGCGTGTGGGAAGCTGATTTGCATTAAGTAGGGGTTTGTCATTGGTCATTCGTTCAATATTAGTGATGGGCGGGTTTAGTTAAGTTAGTGGTTTGAGCCAAAGCGTTATCGGTAAAACCCGCCCCTACACACTCACAACTCAAAACTTAATCAGCTAGTATTTTGCTCCAACTTTGGGCACCAATAATCCCATCAGCCGTGATCCCTTGTTGTTGTTGGAATCGTTTAACGGCGGCGGCTGTCGCTGAACCATATATTCCATCTGGTGTCGCCCCGATACGACGTTGCAGATATTTAACCACAAATCCTGTGGCATGGTTTTCTCGCAACACTGGCATGGCTAAGATTTGAGTAATGATCTGCCAGGTTTTAGCATCGGCAGTACCTGTGGGTGTAACACCAACGATCGCCTGAAAGGTTTTGAGTGCTGCTGTAGTATCCGCTTCGTTGGAACCATCTTCTTTTAATGGTGTACCTTTGGGACTTCTGATTTTTAGCCGATTTAAAGCTTTCTGAAGGTCAACAATTGGATTTTGGGAAAGGGGAATCGTCGGTGATGCGGTTTGTCCAGTTAATCCTTTGACAATTGCATTTGCCACGGCTTCGGCATCGTAGCGATCCATGTCCTCTTGATTATCGCAGAAACAGCACTCAACTAGAATCGCTGGCATTGCTGTATTCCGGAGAACGTACAAATGGGAACCATCTTTAATCCCGCGATTGAAGTACCCTAACTCGACAATATTATCTAATACAGGTTTAGCCATATCCTTCCCCGTATTGCTGATGGCAAAGACTTCTGCGCCTTTAGCTTTGCCGTTAAAGGCATTAAAATGGATGGATATAAATTGATCGACACGATTGTTATTCGCTGTATTGCACCGTTGTTGTAAGGAGTTGCTCACACTCCAAGCACGACTAGGTGTACAGTCTACGACTTGATGACCCAGGGATTTGAGTTTCGAGATCACTCTCGTCCCCACCGCCTTGGTCATATCATCTTCTTTCCTGATATTGCTAGCACCAGTATCTGGAGGGCAGTTATGTCCGATATCAATTCCGTATTTCATCGTTGACTCCCAATTGGTGATGAGACGTTAACTAACTAAACTATGATGATGACCGATGACTGAACCAATGCACTAGGGGTTGACATCCCTACCACCCTTTTGTTCCGTTTATGAAATCGGCAATAGTGGTTCAGAAAGTATGTTTGCCTCTCCCCAATTCCGATAATCCGATCCGGAGAGGATTCTGGAGACGTACTAATTAGCGAGAAATTTTGGGAATTCTAGGATAGCAAGACTATGGATGAGTTTATGGCAGCCGCGATCGCTCAAGCCCAACAGGGACTTCGGGAAGGGGGAATTCCCATTGGTTCAGTTTTAGTCAAAGAGGGTCAGATTATTGGTCAGGGATATAATAAGCGGGTTCAGGAGAATGATCCCGTCACCCACGCTGAGATTGATTGCCTGCGTCATGCTGGTAGAATCGGCAACTACAATGACACAATCCTTTACTCTACATTAATGCCCTGTTACCTCTGCGCCGGGGCTGTGGTTCAATTTGGGATTAAAAAAGTGATTGCTGGCGAGTCTCAAACCTTTGCTGGTGCTAGGGAATTTATGGAATCCCATGGCGTCGAGGTTGTGGATTTGAATCTAGAGGAGTGCCAGCAGATGATGAGCGACTTTATTCAACAGCATCCCAAACTCTGGAATGAAGATATCGGCGTTTAAGGGGAGCAGGGGGAGCAGGGGGAGCAGGGGGAGATGGGGAGATGGGGAGATGGGGAGATGGGGGAGCCAATGACCAATGACCAATGACCAATGACCAATGACCAATGACAAATGACCAATGAC